>DATKFK010001102.1:0-20212 GCA_035544375.1 Thermoanaerobaculia bacterium | reverse complement strand
AAGTTGCAGCGAGGAGTCTGGCCGATCGCATCGGCGCTCTGCGTCAAGCCACGTCGCAAGGCAGCCGCTTTGTCTGCGATGGAATCGCGATGCTGCGTGATATCTGGTTGCACCCTACAATCAATGAGATCGGTAAAGAGGAAGTCCTTTGGGCAGTAGAAGGCAAGCTGGGCCTTTCCTTCGCTACGATTGACGAGGCGTGCAGCTCATCGACTTTCCAGCAGCTAATCCATGAGCGTGTACGCGTGCAGCGCGCGATCGGCATCCAAGGACTCTTCTGGAGCCTACTGATCGATAGGCTCAAAGAAGGAGTCACATTCACGTCTTGCAAACGATGCGGAAGGATTATCAGGAGGAATAAGGGGAAGACCTACTGCGGCAAGGTGGACGATTTGGAGTGCTTCCGGAAGCGCAGGGCAGCCGATCGTCTTCGCGAACGAGCGCTCGCTTGAAGAGAGGGGCCGGTGAGCGCGCCCTTGTGCCATTGTTCGACTTACCGTGGCCTGAAGATGCCGCAAGCCGCATAGTAACGCCCGTTCTATGGAGGTCACGATGGATTACTCGCAGTTGTTTACACTCGCCGCATCCGTTATCTCCTTACTCGGCTCGCTGCTGGCTCTGTATATCAGCACGCGGTTGGCAATCGACAAAGAGCGACGACAGCTTCTTTGGAGCAAGGAGTTGGATCGAGTTTTGGCGCTGGAGGAGAGTTCGGGTAGGTTGGTGGAAGAGATTGGCACTCATGGCCCTATCCCGGCCGACCGCACATCCCTCGCCGATAGGATGAGTGCTCTTGAACAGGCCGCAGGTAGGTTTGGCCGCTACCCCAACGTTAGCGGTGCCGTTCGTGAACTTCACAACGTCCTCGGTCGTCTATTCGCAGCAAAGAGAGATCACGCCGATGACCGCCCAATTAGGCTTGAGCTAGATCCGGCCTACCGAAAGTTGTTGGCTGAGTGCGACTCGGTCATAAAACGTGGCAAGCTCAAGTTGTAGTGGCGCCCTTCGCGCTCTCCGCTTGGCTACTGGTTGCGGCTACTCTCGATCTCGACCGGCGTGAGGCGGAAGAGGCGGGAAAGGAAGCGCGTGAAGACAGGAGCGTCTTGGACGTCGTCTGCGTCCCTGGTCCCGTGTTAGTCGAACCTGACGAGCCAGCGAGGCTCCTGAGCAACGCCTCGCCGGACATCCGAACGTCGTGCTGCCGTCACCTGTGCTGTCTTCGTGCGGCCTCGATCGCCCGTTGAAGAAACATGCAGTAGTGGTTAAGTGCCTCTTGAGGACCCTCGTAGACCTCCGAGCCAACGTCTACACTGCCCAGGTGCAGAAGCAATTTGAGCATTACTGCCGCGACCTGCGCCACGACGGGCTCTGCGGCGACTCTCTCGTGGCTGAGGGCGCTGAAGATCCTCGCTGCAGGGTTTGGGTGCGTATCGTTGCTTGAGCCACCGGCGCGCGCGCTCAGCAATTCGTACATCGCGATTCCGATCGTCGCAATCGCAATTCCAAAGCCACGTTTGGCAGCAACGATACCCGGGGCAGCATCATCCATTAGCCAAACAGTTGCCGCTCGATCGGCCTCAGCCTCATCTTGCACCAGGGGAACAGTTGCACTGTGGCCCTCCTCGATGTGCGAGCGTTCATGATGAAGAATCCAGGACACCGCGCACAGCGTCATTTCATTTGTGATCGCCTCTATGAGCGGTCGCGCTTGTCTGTCTTCAGTGAGCGGTCCTGGGATGGGCGTCCCTCTCGGCCACAGCGCGTAGTCGCCGGACATCTGATTTTTGAGCGCCCAAACCAAAAACTTAGAAATTGGCCTCGTGTCATCATGGGCTTTGAAATCGAGATCCACGCTGGTTCGACCCGGTTGGGAGTAATGATCGTGTATGACCCAAGTAGAATAGGAGAGCGCCCAGAGATATTCGAGACCCCGCAGAGGAATCGAGATAACCGGCGGTGTTGCCTCAGTGGCAGCTGAGAAAGCAAGCCCTGGCTTGTCCGTTAATCGAAACGCGGGAAGGAGCCCTTTGGAAATCTCGGCTGCGCGCTCAGGCGCAATCTTAGCCATTGAATCGAAAACAAATGGCAGGAGAAGGCACACTGGCGAGTCGAAAGAGGTAGGAGACATTATTGAGCCTTCCCATGCGAAGCTAGCGTGGCGGTGCCCCATACTCCCCTACCTGTGGCGCGTCCCTGCCAGCGACCCTCACGGCCTTCTGGTGGCGCGCCAAGAATCCCACGAAGGCTCGGCCTGACGTTCTGTTCACCGCTGCCGACACCAATCATCGGGCGTGGTTCTGGCACATTTGACTGATGGGGTATGCCGGTGGGCTCGACCCTGCGTCGCTCGGCGGGTCGTTCGCTGTCGTGCCAGCGGCCGGCCTGAAGCTCCAGGAACGCAAGGCAGCAGTGCGCCACCGCCTTGCCACACTCCTGCGCCAGCCGCACGGCCGCCTTGTGGGGAGGGGCCGGGCGCCGGTCGAGGGGTGGCGGACGGCCCAGGAGGCCCTGGGGGAGTCGACCGGCTCGAGCCAGGCGGCACCGGCCGGAAGCTTCTCGGCGGCGGTCATCCAGAGGCGCAACCTGATCGGGTTGGTGGATCTGTCTCGCCCCGAGGGCCAGCAGCTGCTGGGATGGTTCGAGGGGGCGACGCTCCGGGGGGGCCTCGGGAAACTCCTGGAGGCGACGGATTTCTAGCCGGCCCGCTACCAAGTCGAGAGCTTTCCCAGCGCAGCGGAGATCGGGGCGATTCGCACGTCGGAGCCTGCGGGTGAGCAGGAGGGAACAGCTCCGGTGGAGATGCGATGACCGGGTGGTCGGGGAGCACTGGGGGTCGCCGTTGTCTCGCCCTGACGATCCTTCTCGGAGTCTTTGGAAACTGCGCATCTCCCGCAAAAATCCGGCTGTCACGCTTCTTAGAAGTCGCGGCACTACCACATTGATGCAGTGGGACCTCTTCACGCTCCCGACCCGGCCCGCGGCCGCGTTGCTCCGCCGATCGCAGATGACCTTGGGCCATGGACGAGTCTCCTAGCGGCAGCGCATTGCCGCGCGCCTGGTGCCTGGACGGTCCTCTGACGCTCCCGACGGCTTCGATGGACGGGCAGGCGCGCTAACCAAGGCGCTGCGAGGCGACGGGGATGGGCGAGGACGCCGGCGGCAATCGCCGAGGCAGGGCACGAAAACGTAGGGCCAAGCGGGACTCCGCTGAGCGGCGCGGCAACAGTACGAGCGGCCGGGAAGCGGCTCGATGCGGGTGAGAGACAGGGCCGGCTGTGTCGGTCGCGATAGACCGCCCTTACTGAAACGCCCAACGCACCCGATGCCGTGGCGGTGGGACCAAGCGGCTGCATCAGCCTACCGTGAGGCGGTTGAGCATGGTGGCCGTATTGCCGACGCAATGCGAGCTTTTCGGACGCTACTTGGCGACAGCAACTTCACACAACTTCCGGAAGACCCAAAGGGCATTCTGTTATCAACTTATGTGCACATCTTCGACCGTGATCTCCGGAGTGCGAACCATGGAATGTCCAAAGTGCAAGCTTGTCAGCCCTGACAACGCCAAGTCGTGTGATTGTGGCTACTCGTTCGTCAGCAGCGCCGAATCGAAGCCAAGTCAACAACCAGTGCGAATCGGGGCACTACTGGCGCCGTACTGGACGCGATTCTTAAGCAGTCTGCGACGCGTAAACCCTACCGGTCGAAAGAGGATCGTGATCATCACATGCTCAACCCTCATCTCCGTGGTGACCGTCTACCTGGTTTACGCCGGCCTATCCCCGGTTGTCACCGTCACGGCCCGCACCGAAGTCGCCGCTGTGAGAGTTGGGGATCCGATTTCAGTGAACGTGAGCGTGGAGAATGTCTCCCGCAGAGATCTGGCGCTCATATACTATGTCAAACCCAGCGAGGGAACGGTCGTTCCGATGGCGTTCGCAATGCGGGATGAGGCCGGGCATTTGGCGCCTGAGACGGCCTTGGGGCAGGAAGCAAACGGCCATACAACCATCCGCGGCTACTCTTCCATGGTCACTGTGCGTCTTCGGCGGAATACAGCCATATCCGGCCCGGAGAAGGTCTCCGACCTGTACGAGATTCGACGCCCAGGGAAGTACACAATTGAGGCCCTTGTACCAGTGATAACGAAACAGCTATCCGAGTCGACTAATGAGCATGACTTCCGCTTAGTCGAAGTGTTTCATTCAAACATAGTGACTATAACGGTCAAGGAATAACCGGTCTTACGGTCCCCTTCCTGCGGAGCTGATGGCCTGCTTCCCTTTTAAGCTATTAGCGTCTTATGCGGGGGGGCTTTTCAGCTGAAATAACCAAAAGATTGCTGTGAAGCGGGTTGGACTCTGCGGGAGAGTGCTCGGCCTGAGAAGATCGAGGCCGTAGCGAACGCACTGGAGCGCGTGATGCATCGCGCCGGCGGCGCTGCCGGCAGGCGAGCCGCTCGAGGTCACCGTGTTCTTCCGCCAGGCAACCAGGGGGCACGCTTAAGCGTCACCGTCCGCCAGCCACCGTCGACCGGCGCCCACGTCGCTGTCGTCTCGGGGAGCCTCTGGCGTCGACCGGGAGGCGGCGCGCCGTACCGCACATATCCCCCAATCCGAGTTGCCTAGTAGTGTCACGCACTGGCTTCCTGTGTTAGTATTGTTATTGCGGCGATCGGTGGAAGTCGTCGGGAATCAGGGCGGCTGGCGACGGCCTACGTGTTCGTGGGTCCGCCGCGGAAGAATTCGAGGTCGTGCCCCGCTTTTCCACGCAGGGCGTGGAACACGGCCCGCAAAGCGGCCCACCTATCGCGCAATCAGCCCAAAGACGTCCTTGATCCCGGCCAAGGAGCGCTTTACCTTGAGGGTCTGAAGATCGATGTCCAGCAGCACGTTCTTGATCCCGGTTGCAACGTACAGATCGCGACCGTCCCGAGACTCGCAGAATGCTTCCGGCTTGAGCCGCAGGTCAATAAAGTGTGATCTGAACCTACGGGTATCCACCTCGTAGAGGCCTCCGCGCTCGCTGCCCACCCACAAGCGATCGCCACGGGTCGAAGACGACGCCCATGAATAGGCTGCTGTGCCCGGCAGATTCAGGGAGCGGGACTGGGAGCAGTCAGGACGCAGCCTGACCAGGCGTCCAGGTTGCTCGACATAGATAAAGGGGTCATTCCTGGACACGATGACGCGTCCGCTTGTCAGGCGGTTCGATGGACACTCGCGAAGGCGTTCCAGCTTCGCCGGATCGTAGACATCCACACCACCGTCGCGGGAAAGGTAGAGCTCAGCCCCTTGGACCGACAGATCGAGATACGAGGCGCTCTGAGGATCGCCCACTCTCTTCGTGGCCCGCACCGATCGAGTCGTCGTGTCGAGAGCGACGATCCGGTTATCGTGAGCGTCGGGCCCGCCGCTAGAGGCGCAGGTGAGAAACAGCGTATCACCGCCCGGGCTCAGTGCCATCGAGAAGGTATTCCACCCGACGCTCTGATTGATCGTACCAATTTCGCGCAGTGGGGAATCCGCGAGGATCGAGACAGCTCCGCCATTGCTGGCAGAAACATACAGCCTCTTCCTAGCTCTGTCCCACGCCATGTATTCGTTGTTGAAAAGACTCGTCTTGGCGGTCTGAGCGATGCCAAAGGAAGCGAGGTTGATCTCGTAAACCCCTTCCCCCTGTCCGCCAGTGGCGAACAGCAGGCCTGCCGCCAAGGACCGTGCGGCATTGGCGCCTGGCGCGGGCGACTCGGTCGCTGACGAAGGTGCGGCGGCCGTGCTCTCCGACAGCTGTACGACGTACAGCCGATCAGGCACGCCCAGCGGCATCTTGATCCAGAGGGCAACGTATCCGGGGCCGTTGGCCTGCAGTTGATCCGAGGTCAGCTCATACACGCCTCCCTCCGTCTTGCTGAGCCGCGTCGCGACCGGTTGCGGGTCTCTCTCCATGTGACCTTGCAGATGCCACCGCGCGTTCAAATCTCTCAGGATATAGATCTTGGCCTCTTCGATACGGGTATCCGGCAGATTGACATAGAACCGCTTGACCGAGGTCGCGGTCGGCACGCTCTGGCCCTGAGGGAAGGAGAAGCCTGCGGTGACACCCTGGGTAAAGGAATCGGCCTCGGTCTCGCTCCCGTAGACCGTCAGCTCGACGAGGCCCGCGTTGGTCTCGGCAAAGACCCCGATCCTATGAGGATCCGGCCCGCGCGAGCAGCTGATGATACAAAGGATGCAGGCCGAGACCGCGGTTTGCTTGGCAACCATGATTAACCTCCGCATTTCACATCAGGTCTCGTCGCTTGCCAACTCGGATCCTTCTCCGTCCACGACCCTCGGCCAACAGATGGAGAACGGGCGCCTCCCAAAGCCGTGCAGCTCGCCGCCCCTGGCCACCGGGGCAGGATAGGGTCACGAAGGGGAGAGCGAAGCTGAAGAGCCCGATGTCGAGACTCCCTTCAAAGAGACGATCATCGTTTCCTCCGGCCGGGAGCGCGAAAGCACCTCGACTGCATCACAAATCATCATAGTCATGTATCATCTCACCGACAAATAACATTATGTACATGAATCTCTGGATAAAGTGATCGCGGGCAGCCAGCGACCCGCCAGGGAGCGAGGCTCCTGGGCCCCCTCTCAGTCGGCGAGTTTGGCGGCGGCGGTTTGACCGCGCTCGGTGCCGGTGACCCATGCTCACGGCTTGGTCAAGGTCGCTGCCGCTTGGTGCCGCACTCTTTAAACACTTCCACCCCAACCCCGTCACCATATCCGCACATGTCGCTTATGGCGCCGCCATGTTTGGGGCTTCCGGCCTGATAACCGAGGCTGGTCCAATGTCCATTTTTCCACTCTAGAACGGCATCAAGCGAGCCTGGCTGCGAACCGGGGACTGACATTCGCGCAACGAGGTATGCATACTTGTCGTTCCTCTTGATGAGGATCGGCGAGAGCTCGACCGAGGTCTGTGACCCCGTCTTCATCCACACGATCTGAGCCTGCAGGATTGCTTTTGCGTCGTCTGAACCCGGTTTGACCACGACAAGTGACGTACGAGCCCCTTGGGCCTCGAGGCCCAGCGCCATCATCAAACCCAGCAATGTAAGCATCAGGCTGCTTCGTGCCATGACCGGCATCGGTTTCTCTCCTTCGTCACATCGCACGCGATCACGCGGGATTGCGCTGTTAGCTTATCACGGCTGACGCCGTGGTTCGCGCCGAAGTGGGCCGGACCGCACCCGCTGCGCAGGTCACGCTGGGCGCCGCCTCGGGCTAGGTGCGTTTCCGCACGAAGGCGGCCACCGATTCCTATCGAAGGCGACCACTGATTCCGACGGAAGGCGACCACCCGTTCCAGCCTGAAGGCGACCACCTTTAGGCCGGGCACGGAGAGTGAGCGTGAGGACGCCCCTTGCAGAGGCGGGCAGCCGTCTTTCTGGGCGGACTCCGTTCCTACCCTACCCATCGCTCCACGCGATGACGAATCCGATCGACCGTCAGCTCTCCCCGGGGCTCGTGTCCACCACGGCCGCGACGGCCTCCAGGAACCCGGGAGACCTTCCCAGATAAGCCCTCCAAGGTCGCCTCGCCGTTACCGGCAGCCGGAGTGAGGGAGTTGCAGCGCTGCGAGCGTTCTCTGTCCCGAAAGTGAGCGTCGCCGTCAAGCGGTTGGCGGCGTCAGCTCAAAAAAGGGAGGAGCACGATGCGCCTGAACAAGACGATGCACCTGAGCTTGCCGGTTCTGCTGCTCGCTGCCTGCCACTGCCTGTGGGGGGCTGGCGGCGTGGCGGCGCAACAGACCACCACCACGGCACCGCGGCCGACGCAGACGTTGCTGCCGCCGCCGCCCGCCGGCCCGACCGTAGCCTGCCAGAAGAAGGTCGGGATCCTGGGCAACTACTTCGAGTCCGACGTGCAGGCCTTTCTCGTGGCCAACGGGCTCACCGTCACCTTGGAGACCGCGGCCACTATCGCCGGCGGCTCGCTGAGCAATCTGGACGTGCTGTATATCAACCGCGGTGGCACCGGCGACGCCATCGCGCAGAAGGCCACCATCGAAGCCTGGGTCCGCGCCGGCGGCGTGCTGATCACCGAATTCAGCGCCACCGAGCTGTTGTTCAACGGATCCACCTTCGGGTTCTTTCCCGCGGCCACTCTGGACGTGGGCTTTGGCGTGCCCGCGGGGACGTCGGTCTGTGGCGGCAACACCGTCAACGTCACCAGTCCCGGCAATGCCCTGGCGGCGGGCCTGCCCTCGACCTGGAGCTGCTCAGGAGACCCGATCGGCGTCTTCAAGGTCTACAAGGAGAGCACGCTGGACCCCTCCCTCGAGCGGGTGGCCAGGATCGCGGTCGATCAAAACGGCGACGGGGCCATGGACCCGGTGGTCGGCACGGCCTGTGAGGACGGCGGGGCGGTGGTGGCCTTCTTCACCGATTTCGGCGACTGGACGCCGCTGCAAAACCCGCGCATTTGTCCCGGCGGTTCCTGCAACCGCTCGATCCAGGACGAGACCCTGCTGCTGAACGCGGTGTGCCGCGTGAAGCAGAACTGCACCTTGGACCACTCCCTGTGCTACAAGGTCATCCCTCACAAGCGCTTCAAGAAGCGTGAGGTCCTGGTGCACAACCAGTTCGGTGCCCAGTACTTCACCGTCGTGAGACCCGATCTCCTCTGCGTGCCGTCGACGAAAAAGGAGCTCAAGGATTGACCGCCTGCTGGCGGCTTGGAGGGCGTGGGGAGCTGCGGGATCGAGATCCTCGGGCCAGTTCTCGTGGCTTCCCATCGCCAGAGCCTACGCTAGATCGCCCGCGGGCGGCGAGTGGCCGCGGCGGCGCGCAGCGCCTGTGTCGCGCGCATCTCGGCGAGCGCTCGCTCCTTGCGCGCCTGAGCTTCTAGCGAAACCGTGAGGGCGAGAACGAGCAGCGTCAAGACGCCGAGCTCGATGGCCCTGACCTGGTGGCGCCCGCTCTCGAGCCCGAGGATGGTGGCGTCGGCGGCGCCCGTCGAAGGCGCGGTCGGTGCATAGGCCCAGAGGTTCCTGCCCTGGTCGGTGACGTAGATCCGGCCGTCGATCACGATCGGGCTCTGCCAGTGGATGCCCGCCTTCCCCGGGAGGGCGTCGCTCCACAGCACCGCGCCGTTCGCGGGAGAGAGCGCTTGCAGCCCAGCTGGGCCGACGTAGAAGACAATGCCGTTGGCCACTACTGGCGAGGTGCCGCCCTCGGGATGGATCCAGACGGGCAGCAGCGAGGGCGTACCGCCGGCATCGGCGGTGAGCTGGAGCCCAGCGATGCCGGCGTCGTTGGCGATGAACACCCACGCATTTCCCGACGCCGGGTCGACCCAGACCGCCGGCGCGGTGAGCACCTCGCCGCCTTGCGGCACGGGAATCGTTTGCAGCTCGCCGCCCACCTGCCCAGGCCGGCCCTGCCCGGAGAGATCGTCGAGGTCGAGCAGACGGATCAACCCGTCCTTGCCGCTTTGCAGGCCGAGGTGCGCATAGCGGCTGGCGGCGAGCGGGAGGAGCAGTGCCGGCGCCGTGCTGCCGAGGTCGAGGTCCTGGTCGTCGAGCTGCTGAAAGGAAGCCGGCGTGTAGCTGTCCATGGGCAGCGCGCCGTTGCCGGTGCCGTCGGGCCGCAGCTCGAGCACGCTGTCCCCCCAGTCGTGGCCGCCCTGCGGGACGTCGAAGGCGCCGTTGCCGGTCGAGAAGAAGATGCGGTCGAGGTCGGCGTCGTAGACCACGCCGCCGCGCCCCCATACCGCCGATTGCACGGCGGGGCAGTTCGGGATCCTGGGCCTGGTGGTGAAATGCACCAGCTGGTCGCTGCAGTCGGCGTTCCACACCCGCTGTGCCCCGGTGCCGAGATCGACGGCGGTGATGTGCCCCTGGTAGTCGCCGCGGTCTTGGGCGACCGCGCCGCCGTTGGTCACATACAGATAGGAGCGGCCGTTGGCGGCGGCGGCGATGGCAAGCGCCGGGGAGCATTTCTCGAATCGCGGCTTGAGGGTAGCAACTTCGGGCCAGCCACGACCGATCACCTCGCGGCCGTCGCCCACCCGGTACTTGTGGACGCGGCCTTCGAGGCCGTAGGAGTAGACCAGCTGGCGACCAGGGTCGATCGCTGGGGCGGACGCGGTGATGCCCGGGCCGGTAGCGGGTTGATGCGACCAGACGATCCTGCCGGTCGCGGCGTCGACCGCCACGATCTTGCCGCCGACGGTGGTCATGAACAGCAGGTCGAGCAGGCCGACACGGGTCGGGACACTCGACAGGAAAACCGGAGCGGCGTTGACCAGCCCCGGCAGGGGCGCCCGGTAGAGCCGTTGCAGAGTCGCCACGTTGCCGGGCTGGATGGTGGTTTCCAGGGGGTTGACGCCGCGATGGGCAGGGTCGTAGCCAAACTGCTGCCACTCGCCGGGCGTGCCGACCAGCCCCTCCAGGGCGGGCGCCGCCGCCAGCTCGACGAGCGCCACGGACAGAGCGATGAGAGCCGTGAACGCCGCGCTAGAGATCTTCCTCCGCATCTCGTTTCCTCGCTTTTCGTTTTCGCATCTCGGGAGCAGGCGACGAAATACTGTAGCGCACCCTGGACCGAGGACGCCAGCGCGAGGTGCCCTGCCTCGCTGGACTACGCAGGCAACCGGTGCCTCGGACGGCCGGGCAAGCAAACCAGCGACCGCGCGGCGCGCGTGAGGTGGCGAACATGAAGATGGAGTTGCGACGGGTCGGACCGATCGTATTGGCGAACACCGCCGCTCGGCCGTCGGCGTAGACCTGCCGGAAGAGGCGCCGGAACTCCGGGCGGTCCACCGCCAGGGGTGGCGACCACGATGTCGTAGAGGCGCGGCGGTTGCCTGCGCCCGCCCGCCGCCTCGACCGCTTCCGAGCTTGCCGGGCGGCCATCCTCCCAGGCTCCGCGTCGTCTCTCCGGTCCCGCCCCACCCGGAAGACGAGATGCCCTGGGCCGGCGCGCTCCCGGGGCGACCCGAGCCGAGACCGCCGCAAGCCCGTCTGGTTCAAACCCACGACGCGCAGGACGTCGGTCTGCTTTCCATCGACATACTACGAGACCGAGCGATCGAGCCGCCCCCTCCCACCGGCACGATCACCAGGTCGACGTCGGTGGCGGGGGGACTGACAACTCTGGTCAGGGCACAGGAGGTCACGGCCCTCCGGCGATGGCCGAAGTCGATAGCCAGAAGCTCAGCAGGGCGTCGCCGCTGGCCCTTCCCGGATTCGCCGGCTTCTCGGGGCCTCGGCTCGCGCGACTTCGAGCACGGGGTCCTGGGGGCCCGCCACCGGCTCCCATGGCGCGTTCGGTTCTCGGTCCGCGGTGGGTCGCCGGAGCCTCGCCAGTCGCATGGCCGCCCGGCAGGCTCGTCGCCGGTCGCAGCGGCGCTGCCGCCCCGGGGGTCCAGCGAAGGCGCAACGTCGCCTCTCCCGGCGCCAAGGACCAGGGGCATGGGATCCCGCAGAGAAACGCGGACGCGCGTCGGGCGGGGGGCCTGACACCCCAGGTCAGGGCACAGGAGGTCACGGCCCTCTGCCGGTGACCGAAGTCGAGACCGGCCGCAGGGCCGCCCGGCACCGGGGCACCGCGCGCTGGGGACATCCGCATGGTTTGCAGATCTCCTGGATCGCCTCGAGACTCAAGCCCCGGGCCTTCAGGCGCTCGACGACCAGTGCCGGGCAGAGGCCGCCAGGGGGTTCCCGGGTGGCCGCAGCCGCGCCAGGTGTTGGCGGTGTCGGACGTTGGCCGAGCCGGCAGCGCGAGAGCGCCCCCCCGGAAAGCGAAGCGGGGCAGGGCACGGTCGTCGCGTCGCGCAGTTGCCTTCCGAGACGACGCTCAAGACCGAAGGCGCTCGGGGGGCCCCGTCGATGCGCGGCGTCTCGTCGTCGAGGTGACGGTTCCGGTCTGCCCGGCACTCAGGGTCGGGGAGACCGCCGCCCGCGGCGGTGTGACCCCGGCTGCCGGGATCTGCCTCGATGCCTGCGCCCTTGGCTCGCGAGGGCGGCGGCGAGGCCCCCGGGCGCGAAAAGCCGGCGCTCGCCTACTGGTTACACCTCGGACAGGGCGGATGGCAGGTGGTGGTGCAGCTATAGGAGATCGCGCCAGCCGCGATGTCCTTGAAGTCGTCGTGCTCCAGCCTGCGCAGCGTTTCCCTGTTGAGCTCGACCTTCTTGGTGCTCGCGATCGTCTTCCTGTTCTTGTTCATCCGTGGCCTCCAGGGCAGGGTTCAGCGATCCAGGCGCAGAAGAGCCGGACCGCGTACGAGGATGCTCGCGGCGCACCCGGCTGCCGGGGCGGCGAACGCCCCGACGCGCGGGACCGGCGCTCTGGCAGCGGCCGCCGGCAGCGAGCGGTCGGAATGCGGATTCTGGCCGCATCTTCTAGCGTGGTGCGGAGTGGGCACAGAACGAGGACAGGTAGGGCTCGCTCGAGCCGGTCGACTCCCCCGGGGCCTCCTGGGCCGTCCGCCACCCCTCGACCGGCACCCTCTTCGGCTGGCACGCCGACCCCGAGCGGCTGGCCGCGCTCTACTGGGAGACCTTGGCCGACGTCCAGGCGCCCTTACCGGTCTCCGGGTCTGACCGTCCGGCACACCGCCAGGGCCAGATCGCGACTGAAGTCTTCGAGCACCCCTGCGGCCCCAGCCGGGCCCGCCTCAGCATCGTTCCGCTATAATAAGATGACGTCCTGCGGCCGGGAGGTGTTCATCTGCAACGGCTGTTCTCGGCCTTTCCGGCCGGCTGGCTTGGCGTGGGCCTTCTGCTCCTTCGTGGTCTGGGGAGTCTTGCGGGCGCGCGCCGCCTCCGGGGAATGACCCACCGGCCGGGCCCCGGGCGGCGGATCTGGTGCCCGCTGATCGCGGCGCTAGCCGTCGCCGGCTGCACGGCGGTGAAAGTGCAGTCGCACGACCCGCGGCAGATGGCGCAGCGGCGCCACGCCGACGCGTTCGGCGGCGGCGGCGCGAGCAGCGCTACGCGCGAGTCGCTGCGCATCCTCGGCCTTCCCGAGGCAGCCTGCTGGCTCGAGCCGCGGCCCTGCCTGAAGAGCCTCCAGGCCAGCCAGGGACTCGATGACGAGCGGCGCCTGTCGGCCCTCGCGGAGCTCTGGCTCGGCGAGGCGATGGCGCACGACCCGCCCCGGCCAGGCGAGCGTAACTCCACGCTGGATGCGTATCTCGAGTCGGCGCGCGCCAGTTACGCCTATCTCTTTTTCACTCGCCGCAGCCTCGGCGAGCGCGCGCTCGAGGACCGCCAGGACCAGGTGCGGGATTTCTTCAACGGCGCCACCGAGCGGGTCGCCATCCTCCTCTTCGAGGAAGCGAAGCGGCGGGGAACGCTCGATGAGGCGCACGCGGGGCTCACCGTCCTCACTGACACGTGGGCCATCCACCGTGGGCTGATCGACGTACCGCTTCCAGCCGGCCGGCCGCTGCTCGGCCTGGTCGCCGCCCGCCGGCTCGGCTTCACCGGCATCCGCAACGTCTACCGTCGCGACGGGTTCGGGGCCGAGCTTGTCGCCTGCGCGGCGGAGCGACCGGCTGGAGTCGCGGAGGACAACCTCGCCGCCAGAGAGATCGGCTACGTCCCCGTCACCGCCGTGCTGCGCTTCCCCGGCTCCTCGCTCGCGGAAGTGATGACGGCCCGCGAGGCGACCGTCGAGGCCTATGGCTCGGCGTTGCACGACAGCATCTCGCTGTACGGCACGGAGGTGCGCCTCGCCTCCGACTTCACCGCTCCCTATGCGCTCTGGCTGAACCGCTCGCGCTTCAGGCGACAAGTGGGCCGCGTCCTCACACGGTCGACCGAGGAGCTGGTCGAGCCGCGGGTCTTCCTCATGCAGCCTTACAATCCCGATCGGCTGACGGTGGTCCTGATCCACGGCTTGGCGAGCAGCCCGGACGCCTGGGTCAACCTCGCCAACGAGTTGACGGGCGACGAGGAGATCCGCCGGAACTACCAGGTGTGGGAGGTCTTCTACCGCTCCGGCATGTCGCTCGCGTTCAACGCGCGCGCCATTCGCGCCGCGCTCGCGCAGACCCTGGACCGCTTCGACCCGGGGCGCGCGGCGCGGGCGAGCCACCGCATGGTGCTCGTCGGCCACAGCCTGGGCGGCGTCATCGCGCGCCTGCTGGTGCTCGACGTCGGCGATTCCCTCTGGCGGATGCTGCTCGGGCACGCGCCGAGCGCCGAGGAGCGGCAGCGGCTGGCGGCAGCGGCGCCCTATCTCGACCTGGTGCCAATGGCGGAGGTCGGCCGCGCCGTGTTCCTCGCGAGCCCGCATCATGGCACGGCGCGCGCGCGCGGCTGGCTCGGGCGGCTCGCGTCAGGCTTCATCAGGACTCCGCCATCGATGATCGCCAAGTCCAAGGAGATCGCCGACCTGCTCGAGCCCCTGGCGCCCGCGCACGCCGCCACGGTGCGCGCCGCGCCGGACGCCATCGAGGTTACCGACGACCGGGACGCCTACCTCGCGGCGACGGCGAGGCGCCCCATCGCGGCCTGGGTGGACTACCATTCGATCATCGCCTGCGCCCGGCCTTCGCCGTCGCTGCGCGACTGCACCGACGGTCTCGTGCCCTATGCCAGCGCCCACCTCGACGGCGCCGCCTCCGAGCTGACGGTGCCCTCGCGCCACCGCGTGCAAGAGACGCCTGCGGCCATTCTCGAGCTGCGGCGGATTCTCCATCTGCACCTGCGCGGCGAGCACGAGCAGCCTCATCCAGGGCGATAGAGTGAACGGGCAGTGATGTCCGACCTCCCTGCCGCCCGCCTTCGGATGGCCGTGGCCGGCGCGGTTGCCGACCGCTAGGCATCTAACCGCCCTCGCGATCGCCGCCACCCCACGAGCCTCGTGGGCAGTCGTGAAAAGTTTTCAGAGGACTGTCCAGCAGAGAAACCTGCCGTATGCTCAGGCTCCTCCACGGAACTTCGCGTAAGCGATTACCGCAGTGCCCCCATCCAGAAACACAACTCCTTACTCCGAGGCGGAGCGAATAGATATTGGAATCGGGCTATAAACGGCAGGATCGTCTGGGAGGTGAACATCGGGATGGCCACCCCCTGCACAGACCCTGCATCAGGTCGCGGTGACGGTCACAGACGAGACCGGCAAGATGTCCACCAGGGACTTCGCTCTCCAGGTCAGGATTCCTAAAGGTCAAGGCTCCATGCACAGGCGGTGCGACTCGGCTGTTCGCGGCCCGCCCTCCACCCCGGCACCCGCCCATAGCAATTTGTCTATTTGACTGCGGCCGGGATCGGCTTTAAGCTGGACGGTTGACGCCTTGACCAAACGAGCAGGACCGAGCCGTGCTTTGATGAGCCAACCGGCGACCGGAATTGTCCGGCGCGCCTTTCGCAGATTCGAAGGAGAAGCTTCATGTTGCCAAGCACTCGACTTACCTCGATCTTCCTGATGGCTGCCGTCGCAGCCGCTGCGGCCGCGGTTGCCGCGGCGGCAGCTGACGCCAAACCGGACGCGCGCACGGAGTCGATCACTCTGCGCGAAAGACCAATGGCGAGCACCACGCTCGAGGAGAAATCCGCGGCCACGCATGTCGCCACCGGCGAAGACAACGTGGGGTTTGATTTTGCGGAGCTGGCGGCTCCGGCGACGACCTGCCCGCCGGCTGGCAATGCTACGTTCACTTGGACGGTGAGCGACGGTTGTGGCGACGGCGGTCTCTACGTGCGCTTCTTCGACGTCACCAACAACCTCCTTTGGCCCAACAGCCGACAGGTTTATGTCATCCGCAATGGCGGCAGCTCGGTCTTCCGGCTGAGCGTCAAACGCGGCGCCAAGATCTGCTACGGCGCCGACTCCGTCGACGGCAATTTATACTGGGGCGTCAGCGCGGAGGGCGACCAGAGCTGCCCCGATTGCTGCAACATCGTGCCCAATACGGGCAACATCTCCCGCGGCGTGCGGCTCGTCTGTGGGTAAGTGGTGATCCGGGAAGGAGATCGACACGCGGCCGAACGCCTGACGATGGCCCTGCTCGACCTGCCGCCGGGTTCGCGCGCTCCAGCCCGGCGGCACCCTGCCGAGCAGCGCCGGGTACTCGCCCCAGTCGGTCTGGTTTTGCGCTCCGGGCGCGGTCTCGACGCGGCGATAGGTTCGGACCTTCGGCCGCGGACAGCGCGCCCGCACGGCTGCGCGCCATTTGGCAACTCCTGTGGCGGTCCCGTGCCCTGCTGTCGCTCCAGGGGCGGGTCGTGGAAGGCTGGTACCTCAGTTGGGCCGCCGTCCGGCACTCTCCTTGGCGCGTTGACGAGAAGGGTATCTCGTTGGCGGCGGGCTTACACCGTTTCTCCGTTGAGATACAGGCAAACGTCCGCGGCGCGCGCGTACTGTACGTAGTCCAGGTAGACGAAGTTTATTTGGCGACCAAACCGATTGGGAATGGTGTAGCCCGCGATTTCGTTGCCCAGGTTCCGGTTGGCCGTCTTGGCCCGAATCCGGACGGGCTCGGCGACGGGCGGGGTGACCGTCCAGGAGAGCAGGAAGAGATCGCAGGGAGTTTTCCCGTCCTTGCAGATGCCGTTGTAGGCTTCGAATTTGCGGCGCTGGTCGTCTCTCACCGTTTCGTACGAGGCTCTGTTCGTGAATATGTCGTACACCCGGAGGTCGTCATACTGGCTGGGTGGATACTTGAGCTCCCAGTCCCGAAACACGTAGATCCCATTCGCCGGATTGTCCACGGGATAGAGCTCGTCGCAGACCACCAGAATCGTTCCATGGTCCTTCAGGTAGGCGTTGAGCGGAATATCCGCCAGGCGCTGCTTGGGATCCGGACGGGTGTAAAGCCACGTTCCGAGTTTGGCCTGGATCGCTTGCACCAGCTTCTTGTAGACCTCGTCCGTGAAATCCCGATAATGAGAGAACTTCAGGATGACCAGCTCGCGCCGGTCTTCCATGAAGCGCCGGACGTCCTCCAACACCTCGTCCAGAGGCGGCCCGAAGGCATCGCGGACCACCTCGTGGTGGATATAGAACGTATTGTCATACCACCTGGGGCGCAGGTCGAAATAACGGATGCCGATGGAGAGCTGTTCATAGAGATTCAGATCCTGCGTTCGCGCCGCCGGCGGCGGGACGGCGTTGGTCACCCGATACATCCCGGCGTCGTGGGACGCCGGCAAGGCGAGCTTCGGGAGTGTCCTGGCGCCGAGGGTGGCGAGACGGTCGCTCATCCACGCCGCCCGGTCAGTGACCAGCGACGTGGAGAAGTAGACCCTGCCGGTGGTCTCGGACAGGTGGACCTGCGCGGCGAGCTTTCCGACGCGGGCGACGTTCGGTCGCTCGCCGTCGTCGAAGGGCGTCGCTGGGGCCGCCCACTCGATCGCGCCCCCGTTGAGGCTTCCCACCCGGTGAAAGATCTGGCGGCCCAGGCTTTCGCTCCGGTGAACCTCGATCACGAAGCCGTCGTCCGAAAGCGCCACCGCCGGCTCCGCACCGGAGTCATAGCCCTCGTCAGGCTCCGGTCCCAACCACTCGATCGTCTCGCCCGCGATCCGGCCCACGCGGTAGAAGATGGAAAAGCCAAGTGGCTTGGACTCCCACACCGCCACGACGTCACCCCGGTTGTTCATCGCCACCCGGGGATTGAGCCCGCTGCCAAAGTAGGTTCCCTCTTTCTTGTAAAACTGGACTTTTTGGGCATCGTGGCGGCCCACGTGATAATAGAGCCCGAACTTGAGCGGGGCCTCCGAGCTGTGCACCTCGACAACCGCCTGCGAATCGTTGATCGCCACGGACGGCTTCACGCCGTCGTCATAGAACTCGCTCTTCATCCAATCCACAGTCGACCCCCCGACGGGACCGGCCTTGGAATAGAGATCGCGGAGGTTCTGGGACTGGTGGACCTCGACGGCGATACCAGGGAAGGCGAGAGCGCACGACGAGTACACTCCCGAGTCCAACGGGAGGTCCTTTCCCCATTCAATCGTGGCGGCCTTCCGTTTTCCCAGCCGATAGTAGAGGGGACCTCTATCCGCAAAGTACGTGTAGGTCAGCAGCACGTCCCTGGCGTTCATCGCAATCGTGGGGGTGTTGCCCCGGGCACCCGTTATTTCCAGCGCGAGCCCGAAATTCACGTCTTTCATCGCCAGAACCCTCCTTATCGTATGTACTACCTCTCTCTATCCTATCCCGAGGACGCCATCTCGCGGCAGGTCTTACAGGGCAACGGATCTCCTGGTCTCCGCAGACCGTGGGTCGTGGGTCCAAGGCGCTGGCCAGGCCGTTCGTGCGGTGCGGGCGTCGGGCGGGGCCTGGGGCCGCAACCGAGCCGTTGTCCACCGCCACCGCATCGGCGTTATCCTCCACGGGACGCAGCACCTGCTTGAGGGCGGACGATGAAACGCGACTCCCGTACCCGGGCGACCGCCGAGGCCAGCACCCCGTACACCGAGCCCGGGCCTTGGCGCGGCTTCATCGCCAGGCAGGTCACCGGGCTCGTCCTGGGGCCATTCACCGGCATGATCAGCGGCTTCCTCCTGCTGGCCGCCGGCATGTTCCTGATCATCGCTTGGCAGGTCGGGCCGCAGCACTTGGTCGACGCCTCGCGCCTCGGCAAGCTCACCGGCCATGCCAACGGCAGGATCGTCGAGAGCTGGGTGGCGGTCGACTGGGACCCCGCCGCCATGGGGACCAGCAGCCATTGGCGCGCCTTCGCGCGGGCCTCGCCGTGCGCCGTCATCGAGTACTCGGGCGACTGGGGGGCGCCGGCACGCCTGGCCTTCTGCGGGCCGCGCCTGCAGTTCAACGACATGTACACGCTGCAAGGCGTGCGCGAGCTCTCGCCGGGCGTGCCCTTCACCTTCGCCCGCGACGCCGACGGCTTCCTCGCGCCAGAGATCCGCGTGCGGCCGGCGGCGCGAGAATGGCTCGCTACGCACCAGCCGGAGTGGCCGCCACCGAGCGATCCGCCACCGACCGACGCGCTCACCGCGCTCCGGCTCGACCTCGACTGCCCAGTCGAGTACGCGATCGCCGGCTGGACGCAGCCCGGGCCGGTCGTGCCGCTCGCCGTCGATCCCCTACATCCGGATGATGCGCTGCCCGCCGGCTGGGTCGCGAAGCGGCTGGCCCAGGGACCGAACTGGTTCGCCTTTGCGGTCGTTGCCCTCGTCGGCCTTCTCGTATGGACCGAGGCGATGGCCTTCGTGTTCGGCGGCACGCCACGGTGGCGATTTGTCCTTATGACCGTCCTGCCGCTCGCCGCGCTACCCTACTGGGCCGAGTACCTCCCGCGCGCGCTGCAAAAGTTCGACGCCCGCTGGGCGTCGATCGGGGCAGACATGCTCGCCGACATGGATCCGCTGTCCGTCTTGACCGCCAGTGGGCCCGACGCGGCCGTCCTGGCGCACGGCGAGCGCCTCGTCTGGAAGGCAGGTTCCGGCGCCTACGCCGACACCTTCGGGCAGTTCCACTTCACCCAACCGATCCCGGCGCCGCGGTCGGCCGACGCGGCGCTCGCCGCGCTCGCCGCGAGCGTCACCGCGCAGGTTCAGGCCCTCAGCGAGGCCGACCGCATGGCGCTTCTCGGCCGCCTCGAGCGCGACAAGAAGCACCGGCTCTCCCACGCCGGCCTGCCGTTCCTACCCTTCGCTGCCGCGATCCTGCGCGACCCGCAGGCGAGCCCGGAGCTCTTCCGCGCGGCGCGGCGCTTCCTCTCCGAGTGGACCACGGCTCCGACCGATCCTCTCGACGAGCGAGACGCCGGATACAGGGAGCGGGTCCGCCTGTGGGCCGATCTGGCGACCGTGCCGGTGCCCGAGATCGCCAACATGACGGACCACTACGCCAAGCTCGCCGCCGAGCTGAAGTGAGTGATCGCCACGTAGCCGTCGGACGCCAGGTGCCGGATCTCGACGCGCTCGCGCGGCGCCGGCGACTTTCCGGACGGTGGGTAGCGATATATTTTGTTGCCGCATTGAGGCCGTCCGCAAGCGGACTGCTCGGCGCCTTTGGCCAGTAGCCCGACCAGATATCGTAGGTGCGACGGCCAAGCAGCAGATCGAAGCTCTCGCCCGTGCAGTGCAGACGGGCTCTCGCGTTCAAGCCGGGCGACGAACGGGCGCAGGCCTGCATTGCCGCGTCCTCCGACGGAACGGCCAACGTACTGGATCTGGTGAACTGAGAGTTGCCTTAGGGCCCCGATCGGTTGGCAGACGGAGGTGGGCGCGTGCTGCAGCTTGGGAC
>DATKFK010001101.1:0-5765 GCA_035544375.1 Thermoanaerobaculia bacterium | reverse complement strand
AGCGTGGCTCGCCCGCCGTGGACCAGGAGGTAGCCATAACCCTTCGGCGCCACGCGGTCGTCCAGGACGGCGAAAGCGCCGTCGGCCAGGTCGGTTTCGAACAGGTAACCGATGGCGAGGGCGTCGGCGCGGTGCGGCCCGCTGGCGACGACGGCGCCGGCGGGAGGCTTGAGAACCGGTTCGCCAAAGCGGATTTCGGCGCCGGCCGCCAGCGCCTGCTGCTTGAGGGAATGGTCGAGGGTCCCCGGGGCGGACCCCCGGGTGATCAAATAGTAGAAGGGTTGCGCGGACCGGAAGACGTGCTCGCGGCCTCCGGGCCCATAACAGACCTGCTCGGTGAAGGGGATCGCGTCGAAGGTCGGCTCGATGCCGAGGCCGGCGAGCTCCTCGAGGACGTCGCCGGCGCTCGACCAGTTCTCGAGTCCCTGGAAATCGCCGCGAAACCTGCAGCCCACGTCGCGATGGCGCTCGTAGACGACGACCCTGCGGCCGGCCTGGCAGCCGGCAATGGCAGCCGCCAGCCCCGCGGGGCCGGCGCCGACGATTTCCAGGGGGCCAAGAAGCTCACTCGACATTCATTTGCCGTCCTGTCCCGACCTCGCACGCTGCCCGGTGAGCTTGCAACCCGGTCCGGCCGAGATGGGCTGCCCCGGACCCACGTGCCAGGGGCGCCGCCCGGCGCGACGACAAGCCTGTGGCCGGCATGGCCTAGAGAGTAGGGGGACCCTCCCGTGGAGTCAAGGCCGCTCCAGGCGGTCCGGCCCCGGCCCCTGCCGCCGGCTTGCGCCTCCCCGAGCCGGTGGAGGAGAATGCCTTCATCCCTCCGCTGTAGCGGCGCGGCGCATGATCGACACCCTTCCCCAGCAAAAGACCCTGCCGCACAGCGAGGAGTCGGAGCGGGCGGTCCTGGGCGGCATCCTGCTCGACCCGGCGGTGCTGCCGACGATCGCCGGCCGGCTGCGGCCCGACGACTTCTACCTCGACCGCCACCGCGTGCTGTACGAGGCGATGCTGGACCTGCAGGACGCCCGCGTCGGCATCGACCTGCGGACCGTCCAGGCCAAGCTCGAGCAGCAGCTGAAGTTCGACGGCGTGGGGGGGCTGGCCTACCTGGCGGGGCTCGACCTGGACCTCCCCGACATCGGGCGCATCGACGCCTACGTCGAGATCGTCAAGGAGCGCTCGGTCCGCAGGCGGCTGATCCAGGCGGCGGGCCAGATCGTCCGCGACTGCCTGGACGGCGGGGTCGACGCCCGGGAGGCGCTGGGCCACGCCGAGCAGGCGATCCTGGGGCTGGGCGAGGAGGCGGTGCAGCGCGGCTTCGTGGCGCTCGCCAACGTCTTCCACGAGACGCTCGAGGAGCTGGAGGAGCGGCCCGGCAGCCTGCTCACCGGCGTTCCCACCGGCTTCATCGACCTCGACCGCATCAGCCACGGCCTCAACCGCGGCAACCTGATCATCATCGCCGGCCGCCCGGGCATGGGCAAGACCAGCTTCGCCCTCAACGTCGCCCAGCACGTCGCCATCCGCGAGCGGCGCACCGTCGGCATCTTCTCGCTCGAGATGGGGCAGCAGGAGCTGGCCCTGCGCATCCTCTGCTCCGAGGCCGACATCTCGTTCAGCCGGCTGCGCGCCGGCCGGGTGTCGCAGAAGGAGTGGACGCGCATCATCCAGACGGTGCGCGCCAACAGCGATTCGCCGCTCTTCATCGACGACTCGGCGAACCCGTCGCTGCTCGAGGTGGCCTCCAAGGCGCGGCGCCTCAAGGCGGAGAAGGGCCTGGCCCTGCTGGTCCTCGATTACCTGCAGCTGATGCAGGCCGGCGGCAGGTACGAGAACCGCCAGCTCGAGATCGCCGCGATCAGCCGCGGCCTCAAGCAGCTCGCCAAGGAGCTCGACATCCCGGTGATCGCCCTCTCCCAGCTCTCCCGCCAGCCCGAGCGCCGGGGCAGCGACCACCGCCCGCAGCTCGCTGACTTACGCGAGAGCGGTAGTATCGAACAAGACGCGGACCTGGTCGCGTTCATCTATCGCGACGAGATCTACAACCCCAGCGAGGAGAACAAGGGGCTGGCGGAGCTGATCATCGCCAAGCACCGCAACGGCGAGACCGGCACGGTGGAGCTGGTCTTCCTCGGTGACACCACCAGCTTCCGCAACCTCGACCGCCATGGCGGACCGCCGGCGGCTCCCTTCTGAGCCCTCCCCCCCGGCAGCCCATGGGACAGCCGGCGGCCAAATGGATGGTAGTGGGGCAAGCCCACTACCAGGTCGATCGTGGCCTTGGAAACTGTTTACGGGTGAAGTACTCTCTGCGGTGCGCCAACCGGGCGCATTCGAGGAGGGCAGCAGCTTCGTGGAAGCCCGGATGATGACCGAGGGCGGGGCGGGCCGGGCGACTCCCCCCTCGGTGGCCGACGACGGCGAGGGCGGCGAGAGCCGCGCAGGCGGCCGGGGATCGCTGCTGCCCGCGCCCTTTGCGCGCTTCCTGCTGCAGATGGGCAGGTTCGTGGACATGCTGGGGCGCGTCTTCGCCTGGACGCCGCGGCCGCCCTACGACTGGCGCGAGCTGTCGCGCCAGATGGTCAAGGTCGGCGTCTCCTCGACACCGGTGGTGCTGCTGACCGCGCTCTTCACCGGCATGGTCCTGGCCCTGCAGACCTTCACCGTCCTCAAGCGCTTCAACGCCGAGAGCTACGTCGGCTCGCTGGTCGGCCTGTCGATGGTGCGGGAGCTGGCCGCGGTGCTCTCGAGCCTGATCGTGGCCGGCCGCGCCGGCTCGGCCATGGGCGCCGAGCTCGGCACCATGCGGGTCACCGAGCAGATCGACGCGCTCGAGGTCATGGCCACCGACCCGGTCCATTACCTGGTGGTGCCGAGGGTCTGGGCCACCGTGCTGATGATGCCGCTGCTGGTTGCCCTTGCCGACGGCATCGGCATCTTCGGCGGCTACCTCGTGTCGGTCGTGCTGATGGGCTCCAACCCGGTCAGCTATCTCAACACCTCGTTCCAGTTCATGAACCTCAACGACCTGATGTCGGGCCTGATCAAGGCCGCGGTCTTCGGTCTGCTGCTGGCGACCATCGGCTGCCAGCAGGGCTTCTACACGACCGGCGGCGCCGAGGGCGTCGGGCGCTCCACCACCGCGGCGGTGGTGCTCGCCAGCATCGCCATCCTGGCGGCGGACTTCTTCCTCACCAAGCTGCTCTTCTGAGGCGACCAGGACCGAGGATGGCCACCCCCACCCCTGCCCAGGCTCCGTCGGAGCCGCCCGCTCCCGCGGCGGCGGAGCCCAGGATCCAGCTGCGCCGGGTGGTCAAGTCCTTCGGACCCAAGCGGGTGCTCGACGGGCTGGACCTGAGCGTCGCCGCCGGCGAGTCGATGGTCGTGATCGGCGGGTCGGGCACCGGCAAGAGCGTCACCCTCAAGCACATCATCGGCCTGCTCAAGCCCGACTCCGGCACCGTCGTGGTGGACGGCGTGGCGATCGAGCAGCTCGACAACCGCAGGCTCACCGAGTTCCGGCGCCGCTTCGGGATGGCCTTCCAGGAGGGCGCCCTGTTCGATTCGATGAACGTCTACGACAACGTGGCCTTCCCGCTGCGGCGGCTGTCGCGCAAGTCGGCCGGCGAGATCCGCGCACGGGTCGAGGAGTGCCTCGAGATGGTGCGCATGGCAGGGTCGGAGACGCGGGAGATCTCGGAGCTTTCCGGCGGCATGCGGCGCCGCGTCGGCTTTGCCCGGGCCATCGCCCATGAGCCGGAGATCCTGCTCTTCGACGAGCCGACGACCGGCCTCGATCCGGTCAACACGGCGATGATCGGCGAGGTCATCCGCGACATCGGCGAGCGGCTGAAGACGACCACGGTGACCATCACCCACGACATGCAGCTGGCCTTCCGCATTGCCGACCGGATTGCCATGCTGGACCATGGGAAGATCATCGCCGAGGCGCCGCCCGAGGAATTCAAGGGGCTGACCGACCCCAGGGTCCAGCAGTTCATCCACGGCGATGCGGAGGGACCGCTCTCCGCGGATCAGGAGGAGCGCGGGGCGCCGGCAAGGAGGCCGGCGGCAGCCACCCATTGACCAGCCACATGGACGCGGGCCGCCCGCGGGACGCGAGATCGCCGGGCAACGGGCACGGCGGGGCGCTCCGAGGCGGTCGAGGGATGGAGAGCGTATGGCGCAAATGATCAAGGTCGGGATCTTCGCGACCGTCTGCCTGGTGATCCTGGCGGTCCTGATCTGGAAGATCGAGGACATCAATCCCTTCCAGAAGCAGGGCAGGCACATCTCGGCGGTGTTCCCCACCGTCGCCGGGCTCGACGACAAGTCGGCGGTGCGCATGGCCGGCGTGCGCATCGGCCGCGTCGACGGCATCGGCCTCGCCGGCGACGGCCGCAGCGCCCAGGTGCGGCTGCTGCTCGAGCAGCCGGTGCCGCTCACCCAGGGAGCGTCGGCGCGCATCGCCAACCTCGGCCTGCTGGGCGACAAGTACGTCGAGATCGTGCCCGGGCCGCCGGCCGCGCCGCCGCTGCCCGACAACGCGGTGCTGCGCGGCACCTCGCCGGTCACCTTCGACGAAGCCATGGCCAAGCTCGACAACATTGGCACCTCGATCGAGAAGGTCACCGGCTCCTTCGGCGGTGGCAACCTGGGCGGCAACATCAACACCCTGGTCGACGACCTGCGCCTGACCAGCGCCGAGATCCGCGCCCTGGTGGCCGAGAACCGCGCCAACGTCGCCTCCACGGTGCGCAACTTCGACTCCCTCGCCGCCACCCTCGCCAGGGAGCTGCCGCGCATCTCCGCCGACACGCAGCGCGCCCTGGACCAGGTTTCCGGCATCATCGCCGAGAACCGCGGCGACGTCTCCGCCAGCATGGGCAACATCCGCGAGCTGACGACGCACCTGCAGACCTCGGTCGACAACCTCAACAAGATCACCGGCGAGATCGCCAGCGGCCAGGGCACGGTCGGCAAGCTCGTCACGAGCGACGAGGCCTACAAGAGCGCCGTCGCGACGCTCGACAGCATCAAGTCGGGCGTCGAGAGCCTGAGCGGCACGATCGGCGCCATCCAGCGCTTCAAGATGGACCTCGACCTGCAGGGCTACCTGCTGCAGAAGCAACAGAACACCTTCTCGCGCTCGCATTCGATGTTCGACGTCCTGATCGATCCGCAGGACAGCCAGCGCCTGTACAAGGTCGGCATCGCCGTCACTCCCAACGGCACCTACCGCACCCGCATCGACCGCGTCACCTTCACCAACGAGCTCGGTCAAACCTCCACCACCACGACCCGGGACCAGGTCACCGAGGACAAGCTGGGGTGGAACGCCCTGCTCGGCTTTCACACGTCCGAGGAGCCCTGGGCCGACATCCGCTTCTGGGGCGGCCTGATCGAGAGCAAGGGCGGCGTGCAGGTGGAATATCCGTTCAACGCCAAGCTGCGCCGGCCGATCTGGCTGTCGTTCGAGGCCTTCGATTTCAGCCGCCCGCTGAACCAGCGGGCGCACCTGCGCCTGACCGCCAAGTGGCAGCTCCATCCGAACCTCTACGTGATCGGCGGCTACGACGATCCGCTCGAGCAGCACTCGCTGTTCCTGGGAGCCGGCATCCGCTGGAAGGACGATAATCTGAAATACCTGCTCGGCAGCGCATCGCGCTTCTAGGACAGCAGGGGGGAAAAGGCCGGGGAGCGCACGCCCACGCTCCCCGGGATCGCAGAGCGAGCCGGTTTGCCGCCCGCGCCGGCGATGA
>DATKFK010001100.1:0-7503 GCA_035544375.1 Thermoanaerobaculia bacterium | reverse complement strand
TGGAGCGACGATGCGGGACACCTCCCCGGACCTGAACCTGGCGCCGAATCCGCGGCTCCTGGTCTTCGACTGGGACGGCACGCTCATGGACTCGGTCGGTTCGATCGTGGCCTGCACGCAAGCGGTCATCGACGAGCTCGGGCTGGCAGAGGCCCGGGAGGCCGAGATCCGGGGCACCGTGGGCCTCGGATTGCGGGAAACCGTCGACCTGCTGGTGCCGGGCTGCGACGACGAGAGCTACGACGGCATCCGCGCCTGCTACCGCCGTCACTGGGTCGAGACCTATCGCGACCGGCCGCTGCTCTTCCCGGGAGTGCCGCGCATGCTCGGCGAGCTGGCGGAGTCCGGCCACCTGCTGGCGGTGGCGACCGGCAAGAGCCGGCGCGGCCTCGAGTACGCTCTCGGCCAGACCGGCCTGCGCAGCCAGTTCCACGCCACCCGCACCGCCGACGAGGCGCTGTCCAAGCCCAGCCCGCAGATGCTGCTCGACATCCTCGACGAGCTGGGGGTCCGCCCGGCGGCGGCGATGATGGTCGGCGACTCCATCTACGACCTGCAGATGGCGGCGAACGCCGGCACCGCCGCCGTCGCCGTGCTCTCGGGCGCCCACGGACGCGAAGCGCTCGCGGCCCTCGCGCCGCGCGCCGTGCTCGAGCACGTCCTCGAGCTGCCGGCATGGCTCGCCAGGGAGAGCGCCGGCGCGGCCGGCCGGATGCTGGCGCCGGCCGCGGTGTAGAGCCTTACTTGCGTTTCCAATCCGCGATCTGGGTCTCGAGATCGGACACCTGTGCCGGTGGCGGCGCCTCTTTGCTCGCGCGGGCCGCCGCGAGGGCACGCTCGCCGGCCGCGACCGCTCCCTTGTAGTCGCTATGGCGGGCCAGCAGGCGCGCCTTGGCGCGCTGGTTCGAGAACGTGGGCTCGACGGCGATCGAGGCGTCGATCCAGCGCGCGGCCTCGGCGAGGCAGGTCCCGGTCTGGATGCACCAGGCCGCGGCGGCATCCTGCCAGCGCTGATCCGACCGTGCCGCCGCCACCAGCAGCCGGGGCGTGTCGGCCTCGATCTTCCACGCCACTTCGAGCTTCTCCCAGCGCAGCGCCAGCACGGCGGAGGTGTCCGTGAGGTTCCTGAACTCGAAGCTCATCCATTCCTGGGGCTCGGTCGCCGGCGCCGGCTTGACGTGGAAGCGGAGCGCGTCGTCTTCCTGCTTGTAGGAGAAGGCGCCCCACTCGTTGGCGTCCTTGCTCAGGATCACCACCCAGTCGTCGGGGCCGGGGATGGTCTGCAGGCCGTAGATGCCGGCCGGCAGCTCCTTGCCGTCGATGCGCACCGGGGTGCTGAAACGGATGGTCGTGTTCTCGTTGGCGCCGGTCCGCCAGACCTGGCCGTAGGGAACGAGCTTTCCCCAGATGGCGCGGCCCTTGATCCCCGGGCGGCTGTAGCGGATGGTGACCTCGGTGACGCCGATGGTCTGGGACACGCCGGCGTTGGGGCTGGGGCGCGGGAGCTGCGGCGCCGGCGCTGGCGCCTGCGCCTGCGCCGCCCGGCCGCCGCCGCCAAGCGCGAGGCCCGCGACCAGCGCGATGCTCGCGGCGAGCGCGACTGCCGGGAGCGGGGGGAATGCGGAGTGAGCCGGCGGTAGCGCCCGCCGGCGGCGAAATACGTTTCCTGGCTGCATGCGGTCTCCTTGTGGTCGAATCGTCGGTCGAGTCGGTCGAGTCGGTCGAGTCGGTCGAGTCGTCAATCAGGCCCTGGCCGCGGTGGCCGCGGTGGCTGCGGTGGCCGCGGCCGTCTCGATCCATCCTGCCAGGTTGCGCCGCACCAGGTCGGCCAGCAGGCCCAGGTGATCGGGCCGGTCGTTCAACGCCGGGATGTAGCGGTAGCTCTCGCCGCCGGCGTGCAGGAAGATCTCGCGGTTCTGGCCGTCGATTTCCTCGATGGTCTCGAGGCAGTCGGCCGAAAAGCCGGGGCAGATCACGTCGATGCCGCGGACGCCCGCCGCCGCCAGGGCGCGCAGGGTCTCCTCGGTGTAGGGCCGCAGCCATTCCTCGCGTCCGAACAGCGACTGAAAGCTCACCTGGTAGCGCTCGCGCGGCAGCCCCAGCCGCTCGGCGACCAGGCGGGCGGTCTTCTGGCAATGGCAAAAGTAGGGGTCGCCCGCCAGGAAGTAGCGCTTGGGGATGCCATGGAACGAGAACAGCAGCTTCTCCGCCGCCGGCGCCGCCGCCCAGGCCTCGCGCACGCTGCGGGCCAGAGCCTCGACGTAGGCCGGCTCGTCGTGGTAGGGGTGGATCATCCGCAGCTCGGGAACCCAGCGCCAGCCGGCCAGCTCGGCGGCGATGGCGTCGAACGTCGAGCCGGTGGTGACCGCCGCGTACTGCGGGTAGAGCGGCAGGGCGACGATCCGCCGGCAGCCCAGCCCGGCCAGCTCGCGCAGCGCCGAGCGGATCGACGGATTGCCGTAGCGCATGGCGACGCGAACGTGCAGCGGCGCCGGCACGTCGCGCGCCAGCAGCGCCGCGACCCCCGCCGCCTGGCGGCGGGCGATCACCAGCAGCGGCGAACCCTCGGCGGTCCACACCTTGCGGTAGAGCGCCGCCGACTTGCGCGGCCGCAGCGGCAGCACCGCCAGGTGCAGCACCAGCCACCAGAGCGGCCGCGGCAGCTCGATCACCCGGGGATCGAGCAGGAACTCCCGCAGGTAGCGGCGCAGCGCCGGCGTGTCGGGAGCGTCCGGCGTGCCGAGGTTGGCGAGCAGCACGCCGATCGGCGTGGCCGTCGGCAGCTCGCCGTGCGCGAGGTCGGGCTGGCCGAAGTACCGCGTCACGGTCCCGCCGGCAACGTCGCGAACACCTCGGCCACCTGCTGCCAGCCGGTCCGGAGCAGAAAGGTGTTGTTGCGGCCGTACGATTTGCTGCCCAGGATGTAGAAGCCGGGCTCGGGGTTGGCGAGCGCCTCGACCCCGTGCGAGGTCTGCTCCAGGCAATCGCCGGCGGCGGCGCCGAGGAGAGCCGCGGACAGCTTGATCGGGCCGCAGGTGGCGTAGCACTCGTGCACCTGCAGCTGGCGATAGAGCTGGTGGTCGCCCACCCCGCCGGTGAGCGACAGCACGCGGTCCACCGTGACCTGGCGGCAGCTGTTGCCGCCGCCTTCGCCCGCCGCGCGGCGCAGGGTCACCGCCACGCGGCCGCCCGGACCGGCGCGCTCGAGCCTCTCGACCACCACGCCGCGCTCCGCCGTCACCGCCGGCGAGGCGCCGCCGGCAAGCTCGGCGGCCGCCGCGGCCAGGCCGGCGCGCTCGGGCAGCGGGTCGTTCGCCGGGCTGCCCCACGACGGGGCGGCGCGCCGCAGCGCCCAGACCACGTGCGTCCCCGGCGCCGATCGCGCCAGCTCGGCGAGGCCGCGCGCCGCGGTCTGCGCCGAGGCGCCGGCGCCGGCCAGCAGCACGGTGCGCCCGGCCCAGTCCCCGGCCTCACGCGCCAGGTCGGGGATGCCGCGGCGGATCTCGCCTGCCAGCAGCCGCTCGCCGGGTGCCGGGATGCCGCCGTCGCCCAGGCTGTTGGGGTGGCCGTAGGAGCCGGTGGCGTCGATCACCACCTCGGCGTGCTCGACCTGCTCGCCGTCCTGGCCTGCCAGCAGCAGGCGGAAGGGCCGCCGGCCGCGCTCGGCGGTGGCGATCTCCTCGTGCTTGAGCAGGCCCTCGCGGCCGACCGCCAACACCCGCGTGCAGAGCCGCAGGCGCGGCGCGACCTGGGGCAGGGCGGCGACGCGGTCGCACAGGCCCGAGGCGAGCTCGCGGCCGGTCGGGCAGCGCTCGCCGTCGTCGGGCGGCGCCGCGCCCGCCGCCGCGAGATGGCGGCGCATCCGCGGCGAGACGTCCATCGCCCAGGGGGTGAAGAGGCGCACGTGCCCCCAGGCGCGCACGCTGGCCGCCACCTCGGGGCCGGCTTCGTACAGCGTGAACGGCAGCCCGGCTTCGGCGGCGGCAAGGGCCGCCTCGAGGCCGATCGGGCCGGCGCCGAGGATGGCAAGGCGAGGCCGGCGGCCGGCGCCGGTGGACTGCGCTGCGGATGACATGGCGTTGGTATCTCCCGGGGGTCAGGTTCAGAAGCGCGACGCCGCGCGCTCGCGGGCCGGCAGGATTTCCAGGCAGGTGGTCCACCAGCCGGTGAGCAGGGTCTCGGCGAACTCCTCGGGCAGGCCGGCGGCGCGCACCGCGGCCGCCATCGCCGGATGATCGTAACGCAGTGGCACGAGCTCGACCCCGAGGCCGTCAGCCCCGCCGCCGGGCCCCGCGGGCCGCGCCTCGAGCAGCGCGTACCAGACCTCGGCCCGGCCGTCGTTCGCGGGCCGCCCGATGGCTCCGACGTTGACCGCATCGCGCCCCGAGGGCAGCCGGCGGTGCCAGGGCAGGCCGGTATGGGTGCACAGCAAGGCATCGCAGCGGTCTCGATCGGCCAGCAGCTCGAGGAACGCGTCGGAGGAGGTGGAGTCGAAGAGGAACTCGTTCACCTGCCGCGGCGAGCCGTGCACCAGCAGCAGCTCCCGCCGGCCCACCAGCACTCGCCGCCGCGGCGGCAGCTCCCCCATCCAGCGCTTGAACGCCGGCGAGCAGTGGCGCGCCGCGTAGCCGTAGGAGATGGCCGCGAAGTGGTTGTCGCGCGGGTCCGTGTAGCCGCAGTTGCAGTCCTCGCGCCCGGCGGCCAGCGACTGCTCGTAGTTGCCCTGGATCGACCGCACGCCGCCGCCGAGCAGCAGCGGCCAGACCTTTTCGGGCTCGGGCCCGAAGCCGCCGAGGTCGCCCAGGCAGTAGACCGCCTCGGCCTGGCGGCGCGCCGCATCCTCGAGCAGCGCGGCGAGGGCCAGGCGGTTGCTGTAGACGCCGCCGAAGACCGCCACCTTGCGGAACGGCCCCTCGACCGCGGTCGGGTCCGGGACCGGCAGCCGGTAGCGGCGGCGCGCCGCCTGCCGCTCGGCCGCGCCGAGACTGGTTCCGGCCGCCGCGGCGGCGGCCTGGAACTCCGCGAGCGGCACCAGCCGCTCTCCCCAGGTGGCCAGGCCGCGGTGGGCGGTCAGCGCGGCGAGATGGCGCGGATCGGGGTTCCTGCGGCGGGGCGGGGCGGGCATGGTTCGGCGGGCGGCGGACGGCGGCGAAGCGGCCGTCAGGTGCGGCAACTGACCCCATAGGCGTGACAGGTCCAGCATGCCGCGTGGCGCAGCGGATAGGGCGCCAGGGCATCGGCCAGCGTCTCGCCCATGCGGGCCGCCGGCTCGTTGACCAGGATCGGGCAGACCCACACTCCCTGGTCGGTGGCCATGCGGCACGAGCTGCACTGCAGGTGGTCCCAGGCGGTGGTCCCGGCGGTCGCGGCGGCATCCTCGGCGCGCAGCCGCTGCCAGCTCTCGTAGCCCCCGGCGCGCTCGGCCTCGGCGCCGATCTTGAACACCGGCAGCACCTTGAGACGCGGCCGCGTCAGCCCGAGCCCGCCGAGCAGGGTGAAGAAGCGCTGCTTGCCCAGGTCGGCGGCCGCCTCGGCGCAGACCTCGGTGACCGTCACCACCGGGTTGAGCCCGGCCGCGGCCAGGTTGCGCAGGCCCGCCAGGACGCGCTCGAAGGTGCCGGGGCCGCGCACCGCGTCGTTGCTCGCGGCATCGTAGCCGTCGAGCGACACCCGCAGGTCGAGCGAGTAGGCAGCGGCAGCGGCGAGCGCCGCCAGCCGCGCGCAGCGAGCCGCGTCGAGCAGCAGGCCGTTGGTCAGGACGCTGGCCGGACCGATCGCCAGGGTGGCCGCGAGGATGGCCTCCATGTCGGGGTTCAGGAAGGGCTCGCCGCCGGTGAAGTAGAACTCCTTGACTCCCAGCTCGGCGGCTTCGCGCAGGTAGACCTGCACCTGTGCCAGGCGCATCATCTCGTGCGTGTGATTGGTCGGTGAGCAGGAGATGAAGCAGTGGGTGCAGGCCAGGTTGCACACGGTCCCGCCGACCTGGAACCAGAGGGTGTCGAGCGACCGCAGCGCGACTTCTGGAATGGTGGGCTCGATCATTCCCTGCTCTCTGTCCGCCAGTCCCGCGGTTGGACGGCGGCGCTCCGCAAGGTCCAACCACCGCGCCGGGGTGCGGCATTTCCGCCGGGACGCATGCGCTATGATCGGCATCCCTTGAGACGCTTCCTCGTCCTCGCGCTTCCCGCGCTCGTGCTGGTCATGGCGCTCTTCCGCTCCGGGGTCGAAGCCCTGGGCCGGGCGCCGGCGCTGCTCAACGCCGCGCCGGAGCTGCGGCAGCACGCGGTGGTGGTCGTCGGCACCTGGCTGCTCGAGGCGTTGTCGCTGGCCGCACTATACCTGCTGGTGCAGGGCAGCGGCGGCAGCCGGCTGCTCAACGGCCTGCTGACCGGCTGGATCGCCTGGGTCTTCCGCGGTCCCCTGCTGGTGATCGCGGTGGTGACGCTGGGCGGGCAGCCAGCCGGCCCATGGTGGAGCATGACCTTTTCCTGGTGGGTGCTGTACACCATCTGCGGCCTCCTGCTGGGCGTGATCGCCGCGGTCTCGGGCCTTGAGCCCGCCCCGGTGGCCGACACCCGGCAGGCTTAGGCCCGCTTGAAGATCGCCGCCGTCGGGAGGGCGCTCCCGCCCAATTATTACGACCAGGACGCGCTGCTGGATGGGCTGAGGCATCGCTGGTCGGGCCGCCTCTTCAATCCCGAGCGCCTCGAGCGCCTGCACCGCAATGCCCTGGTCGGCGGCCGCCACCTGGCGCTGCCCATCGACGAGTACGCGGGGCTCACCACCTGGGGGAAGGCCAACGACGCGTGGATCCGGGTGGCGCAGGACGTGGGGGCCGCCGCGGTCGCCGACGCCCTGGCGCGCGCCGGCCTCTCCCCCGGGGCGATCGACGCGCTCATCTTCGTCACCGTCACCGGCGTCGCCACCCCCTCGATCGACGCCCGCCTGGTCAACCGCCTGGGCCTGCAGCCGCACGTCAAACGGGTGCCGATCTTTGGCCTGGGCTGCGTCGCCGGCGCCGCCGGCATCGCCCGCGCCGCCGACTACGTGCGCGCCTACCCGGACGAGGTCGCGGTGCTGCTGTCGGTCGAGCTCTGCTCGCTGACGCTGCAACCGGCGGACCTCTCGATCCCCAACCTCATCGCCACGGGCCTGTTCGGCGACGGCGCGGCGGCGGTGGTGGTGGTCGGCGAGCGCCGGCCGGCCGCCGGTCCGCGCATCGTCGCCAGCCGCTCGGTGTTCTACCCCGATTCCGAGCGCGTCATGGGGTGGGACATCTCGGAGGACGGCTTCCGCATCGTGCTGTCGGCCGACGTGCCGCAGGTCGTCCGCGATCACCTGCGCGGGGACGTGGATGCCTTCCTCGCCGAGCACGGCCTCGCCCGCGCCGACATCGCGTCGTGGGTCTGCCACCCCGGGGGGCCGAAGGTGCTCGAGGCGATGGAGGAGACTCTCGAGCTGCCGCCCGAGGCGTTGGCGGTCACCTGGAAGAGCCTGCGCGAG
>DATKFK010001099.1:0-2674 GCA_035544375.1 Thermoanaerobaculia bacterium | reverse complement strand
CCCAGCTCCTCGTGCGCCGCGGCGTCGTCGGGCTCGACCGCCAGCGCGCGCCGCAGGGTTTCGGCGGCCTCCTCCTGCCGTCCGGCGTCGGACAGCGCCTGGGCCAGCGCCTCGAGCATCTGCGGCTCGCCCGAGGCGGCGAGCGGGCGCAGCACCTCGATGCCTTCCTGCGGGTGTCCAAGCTCGGAGAGGGTGAGGCCGAGCTGGCAGAGCAGGTCGTCCGACGCCGCGCCGCGCCGCCGGGCTTCGCGCATCGCCGCCAGCGCTTCCTCCTTGCGGCCGCTCTGCAACAGCGCCTCCCCGAGCAGGGAGTAGCCGAGCGGCATGGCGGGGCGCGCCGCCACGACCTGCCGGGCCAGCGCCGCCGCTTCGGCCGGCCGGCCGCGCTGATAGAGGTCGATGACGGCGTGGATCCGCCGGTCCAGGGCGACGAGCCGTTTGGGGTCGTCGTCGGGGCCGTAGGCGCGCGCCGGAGGCGCCGTGCCGCCGGCGTATCCGAGGCTGCGCAGGTTCGCGGACTCCGCGGCGGTCGGTTGCCTGCGGCCGCCATTCCGGCTGCCTGTGCCGCCGCTGCCCGTGCCGTCGCCGGCCGTGCCGCCGCCGGCAGCGCCCGCCGGCGGCGGCCAGGCCGACTCCTTGGGCAGGCCGGCCAGCAGCAGGCGCGCCATCCGGCGGTCGCTGGTCACCAGGTTGTGCGCCTCGCCGGGGTCGTGCGGCAGGTCGTAGAGCTCGGGCAGCGGCAGGGCGATCGCCTTGCGGCCCTGCCGCAGCACGCCGCGCAGCGGCGCCCAGCCGCGGTTGAAGGAGGCCGAGAGCGCCTCGAAGTAGGAGGTCTCGGCCGGCTCGCCCGCCGCCGCGCCGGCGGGCTGCAGCAGCGACCGTCCCGGGCGCGACATCCCCGGCGGGGCCGCCGGAGCGCTGGCGCCGATCAGCCCCGCCGCTTCGAGCAGGGTCGGAAAGACGTCCACGTGGCGCGCCGGCCGGTCGTCGCGCCCGGGCGTCACTCCGGTCCCCCACAGCAGCAGCGGGACGTGGAGCGTCGCCTCGTAGGCGAAGAGGCCGTGCGTCTGCTCGCCGTGCTCGCCCAGCGACTCGCCGTGGTCGCCGGTGACCACGATCAATGCCGGCGTCTCGGCGCCGGCCAGGAACGGCGTGAGGAGCGGCGCCAGGTAGCCGTCCGCGGCCGCCACCTCTCCCAGGTAGGGGCTGCCGGGAAAGCGCGACGCGTAGGGCTCTGCCGGTTCGTAGGGGGCGTGCGGATCGAACAGGTGGACCCACAGGAAGCGGCGCCTGCCGCGCTGGCGCTGCCACCAGGCCAGCGCCGGGGCCACCACCTGGTCGCCCTTGCGCTCGGCGAACAGGAACTGGTCGGGGTGGCTCCCCTTGGGGTAGTGGTCGTCGTAGACGTCGAAGCCGCGGTTGAGCCCGAACCAGGAGTCGAGCGGGTAGGCGCCGACGAAGGCGCCGGTGGCATAGCCGGCGGCGTGCAGGACGGTGGCCAGCGTCGGCACGCCGGCGGGAACCCGGAAGCCCTCGTTGTCGCGCACGCCGTGCTGGAAGGGGTAGAGCCCGGTCAGGATGTTGGTGTGCGAGGGCAGCGTCACGACGTTGTGCGCATGGGCGTCGGCGAACACCCGCCCGCCGGCCGCCAACCGGTCCAGCAGCGGCGTCGGCGACGGTCGATGGCCGCCGAAGCCGGCAGCGTCGGCGCGCCAGGTGTCGATGGTGATCAGCAGGAGATCGAGCGGCGCGGCGCGGCCCCCGTCCGGCCGGTCCTCGGCGCGGCGCGGCGCGCCCGGCGTCGCGGGAACCGCCGGGTCGAGGGCCCCTGCCGCCACCGCAATCGCCATCGCGCCCGCCGCCAGGACAGCCGCCGGGCGGAGACCGGGAATCGAGCGGGTCCTGGCGGCGGTACGGCGGCCGGTCGGGGGCCTCATGACCGGCTCAGTCTAATGGACGCGGCCCGCGTTTCCCGGTCTCGAACGTCACCTGCGTGCACCCGTTTCGTGGCTCTGTCCGCCGGCCGGAGACTGGACCAAAAGCGACGAGCCCGGGAAGCTCCCGGGCTCGTGGGGCCTGCCTGTCTTGGCGCGGCTGGACTAGCCCAACTTCCGGACTAGCGGAAGTGGAGGGTGGCGCCCAGGCGGAAGATCCGGGGCGAGAGCACTTCCTCGGTGAAGCCGGCCGTCAACACAGCCTGGTTGCGCTGTTGCTGCAAGATGGTGTGCGCGTTCAGCAGGTTGAAGCCGTCGATGCCGAGTGTCAGGGCGAAGTCCTTGAAGTGGAAGTCCTTGCCGAGGCGGGCGTCGAGCACGAAGATGTCCGGGTTGCGGAACTCCGTCACGCTGTTGGCGAGCAGGAGAAAGCGCGTTCCCGTCGGGCCGCCGGACACCCTGACGTAGGGCGGTGTCGGGTAGCCCTGGCGTCCGCTGACCGCCGCGACGAAGTCGAAGCCCCAGGCCCTGTCCGGCGCCACCTGGTAGAGCGCGTTGGCGTGGTAGGACCAGCGGGCGCCGATGATGACGTCGCCCTTGTTGCCGCTGCCGGACGACTGCTCGAAGTAGTCGCCGTTGTGAGTGGCGAAACGCAGCTCGGTGTTGTCATAGAGCAGGTCGGTCGGGTCGGCGTGCAGCAGGTACTGCGGACCCAGGTGCCAGGTCCAGTCGCTGAGGGT
>DATKFK010001098.1:0-9096 GCA_035544375.1 Thermoanaerobaculia bacterium | reverse complement strand
AACTCGGCATCGCCAACCTCGTGGTGCGCGAGAAAAGCATCCTCGAGGAGCGCTATGCCGGCGAGTTCGACTACATCCTCTGCGTGGGGGTGCTCCATCACCTGGCAGACCCCGCCGCGGCGCTGGCTATCCTGAGCGCTGCGCTGCGGCCGCGAGGAGTTCTTGAATTAATGGTGTATAATCGATATCATCGGAGCGGCTGCATGGCCTTCCAGGAAGCGATCCGAAGGCTGTGCGGCGACTCCACGACTGACTTCGCCCTTGCCCTGGAGCTGGCGCGCAAGACCTTCGCCCAGTACCCACCGCACGATCGGCTGAGCGCCTTCGTCCGGGTTTCGGAGTCGGATGCACTTTTCGCCGACACCTTCCTGCAGCCGGTAGAGCACGCCTTCACGGTTGCATCGCTCGACATTTTGGCGCGAGGCTGCGGGCTCGAGCTGTTGCAACCGCGGCCCGCGGATTGGGACAGGGCATGGAACCATGGCAGGAGCTGGAATCTGCACTTCGAGGATGAGACCGTGCGGCGGCGGTACCTCGAGTTGAGCGACATCGACCGCTGGCAGGTCGCCAACCTGATCCTGGGCGAGGATTCACCCTTGCTGTGGTTCTACCTTCAGCGCGCCGACTGCGGCCAGCCGCGGCGTACCGAGCGGGAGCTGGGCGCCGACTTCCTGGGCGCGGTCTTCGAACGGCGTACCACCCAGAAGACGAGCTTCCTGCGCGGTGCCGGCGGGGTCTACCGGCTGGGCAGGGAGAGCCGGAGCCATCCAGCCGTCCCGGCCGACGAGGAGAGCCAGAGAGTCTGGGCGGCAGTGGACGGATCGGCCGCGATGGCGGACGTGATGCGGCGCCTCGGAATGCAATCGGACCACGAGACGATCAACCGCCTGCGCCTCGGCCTGGCGACATCCGCCTGCCCTCATCTCGGCTTCCTGAGAGATGGCACGGCGCACCAGGCGCAGGAGCGCGACAGCCAAATGCCCCCACGCCGACCCGAGTCGGCCACCAGGAAGCCGCTGACGCTGGAAAGAGAGGTTCGTTCATGAAAGGTTTGATAAAAGAACTGCGCCTGGCGTTCCGCACGCTGTGGAGGAACCCATGGCTTGCCACCACGGCGGCGTTGACTCTCGCCCTTGGTCTGGGGGCCGTGGGAGCCATGCTCAGCGTGATCAAGGGAGTGGTCCTGCGGCCATTTCCCTATCAGCGGCCGTCCGAGCTGGTGATGATCTGGAACAGCTGGCAGGACTTCCCCAAGACCTGGCTCTCGATTCCCGAGTTTCGCGCCTATCGCGAGCAGACGCACGGCTTTGCAGACGTCGCGCTGTTCTGGACGGAGGGCGTCAACCTGACCGGCCGCGGCGAGCCGCAGCGCGTCGGCGGTGGTTTCGTCAGCCCCAACGTCTTCAAGCTGCTAGGGGTGGGACCGCTGCTCGGACGGACGTTTGCCTGGGAGGACAGCAAAGCGGGCAAGCGGGACGTGGTGGTGCTCGGCTATGACCTGTGGCGGCGGCAGTACGGCGGCGACGGCGGCATCGTCGGCACGAACGTCGAGATCGACGGCAAGAGGAAAGTCGTGATCGGGGTAATGCCCGCGGGTTTCAGACTGCCGCTCGAGTTCAACTCGCAAAAAGTGTCGGATCTGTGGCTGCCCATCAAGGAAGACCTCGACGTGGCGCCGGCCATCCCGCGCGACGGCGGCGATCATTCCTACGTCGGGGTCGCCCGGCTGCGGCCGGGGGTGAGCGCCGCCCAGGCCAGCGCCGAGCTCCGGGCCATGGCCAGGCGGCTGATGGCCGAAGGGGTCTATCCGGCGGCCTGGCACTTCACACCGCTGGTGATCCCGGTGCTGGAGGAGATCCTTGGCTCTGCCCGCGAGGCGCTTTTCGTCCTGCTCGCCGCCGTGGCCCTGGTCCTGCTCATCGCTTGCGCCAACGTTGCCCTGCTGCTGCTGGCGCGCGGCACGCAACGCCGCAAGGAGCTCGCCATCCGCGCAGCCCTCGGGGCGCAGCGCGCCAAACTGGTGCGTCACATGATCCTGGAGAGCGTCGCCCTGGCGCTGCTCGGCTGGGCCGGCGGGGTGGCGCTCGCCCGCCTCGCCCTCGGGCTGCTAGTGAGGAACATCGGTGCGAACATCCCGCGCATGGCCGACGTGGCTCTCGACGGATGGGTCATGTTCGCGCTGCTGCTCATCGCGCTGCTCACCGCCATCCTCATCGCCCTGCCTCCTGTCCTGCACCATTCGTTGATCGATCCTCAATCCGAGCTCAAGGAAGCGGGGCGAAGCGGGTCCCTCGGCTCGCGCCGCCGGCACTCGCAGCGCGCCCTGGTGGCCGCGGAAATGGCGCTCGCGATGATCCTGGTGAGTGGTACCGGCCTGATGGTGCGAAGCTTCTTGAATCTGCTCAAGGTGGACGTTGGGGTGCACCCCGGCAACGTCTTGACCATGGCCGTCAATCCCTCTTCGCTGCAGGAGAGCGATGGCGCGCGCGTCCCGCGCTACTACCAGGCGCTCCTGGCGCGCATCGAGCAGGTGCCCGGGGTGGAGAAGGCGGCGGCAGTGCGTCTCCTCCCTCTCGCCTCGCGCATGGGGGATTGGGGACTCAGGGTGGAGGGCTATCAGCCGGCGCCCGGGGAGAGGGTCAAGGGTGACTGGCAGGCGGTGACGCCGGGATATTTCGAGGTGATGGGGATACCGCTGCGGCGGGGTCGCTCCTTCACCGCGGCAGACCGCGTCGACTCGCAGCCGGTCATCATCGTCAACGAGGAGATGGTGCGGAAGTTCTGGCCCCACTCGGACCCGATCGGCAAGCGGGTTCAGGTGAGAGGCAGCGACAAGCCGCCATGGAGCACCGTCGTGGGGGTGGCCGGCAACGTGCGGCACAACAGCATCACCGAGGACGCCAAGGAACAGTGGTACCTCCCGGACGCGCAGTTCCATCTCTCCACCGGCATCGCGGTGCCTGCCAAGACCCTGGTGATCAAGACCTCCTTGCCGCCGAACCAGCTGGTGCGGCCGGTTCGCGCGGCGATCCTGTCCTACGATCCCAAGCTCCCGGTCTCCGACGTCAGGGACTTCGGCGCCGTGCTCGCGAAGGCGGTCTCACAGCCGCGCATCACCATGCTGCTGATGATCGTCTGCGCCGCGATCGCTCTCGTGCTCGCCATCGTGGGGACCTACGGGGTCGTCGGCTACAGCGTCAGCCAAAGGACGCAAGAGATCGGGCTCCGGATGGCGCTCGGTGCCGCGCCTGGCAAGGTACTGGCGATGGTCATGCGCGAAGGCGTGACGGTCTCCGCCCTGGGTGTCGTGATCGGGGGAGTCATGGCGACTCTCCTGATGCAGTTCATGGCCGGGCTCCTGTTCGGGGTCCACGGGCTCGAACCGGTGGTCTTCGTCGCCGGCGCCGTCGTGCTGCTGCTAGTCGCCGTCGGGGCGAGCTTCCTGCCGGCGTGGCGCGCACGGCGGATCGATCCGGTGGACGCCTTGCGCGGAGAATGAGCCGGCATGACGTCAGCAGCGGCAAGCATCGGGAGTGCGGCCGAGCCCGGCTCCGGCCACATCTTCGTCCTGTCACCCGCACGCTCGGGATCGACCCTGACGAGGTTCATCCTCGACACTCATCCCGAGGTCTACTGTCCGGCGGAGCTGAACCTGGGCCAGCTCGCCGTCGCTCTCTACCGGACGGTGGCCGGGCTCGAGGGGCAGGGGGCTCATACCATCAGCATCGCGCACATGCAGGCCAATCCGCAGATCGGCAAGCGCGTCGCGGCGATGCTCGACGATCTCGTCGGCGGTTACGCCAGGAGAAAAGGCAAGCGGATCTGGTGCGAGAAGACGCCGGACAACCTGGAGCATCGAGAGCTGCTCGCCCATCTCTACCCTGACGCCCGCTTCATCTGCCTTTACCGCCACGTGATGGATCTGACGCAATCGTGTCTCGTTGCGTGCCGGGGGGGATTCATGCCGGTGCTCAGGGATTACATTCGCCGGACCCCCGACAACAGCGTGGGGGCGATCGTCAGCTACTGGGTCGACAGTGTCGCCGCCATGCTGGACTTCGAGCGCAGCCGGGGCGGGCAAACCTTGCGCCTGCGCTACGAGGACCTGGTGGCGGACCCGGACGCCGCGATCGGGTCGATGTTCCAGTTCCTTGGCTTGCGCTGTGAACCAGGCCTGGCCGACCAGGTCTTCGTGCACGAGCATACCGACGGCCTGGGCGATTCGTTGATCCGTTTCACCAAGCGGATCGAGCAAGACCGTGTCGGCGGCGGGCGTTCCATCCCCGTCACCAGCATCCCGATCGATCTCAGGCGGCGCCTCGACCCCCTTCTCGCGGAGCTTGCCTACACGCTCTATCAAGACGGGCCGCGGCGGCAGGGCGTACCGGATTCGGCCCTCGCCAGAGGCGGCGGGCGCCAGGCGGCCGGCAAGGATCCCCAATGGGTGTTCGAGACCTTGCTCGCCGGACGTCTGAGGGAAGAGGGCCGGAGCAATCTTTTGGCCGAAGTCGACTCCTATCTCTTCGTCGTGCGGGGCGACGGGGGCGGCAGCTGGGTGTTGCGTAATGGCAGTGGGGAAGCGCAGGTGCGGGCTGGAGAGGAGGCGGCCACCTGCCGCATCGAGCTCGAGTCGAGCGACCTCCTGGCCGTGGTGCGCGGGGAGGTCGACGTGCTGAAGGTCGTCGGAGAAGGCCGTATCCAGATCTCGGGCCGCTTCAGTCAGGAAGCATTGCGCGGGCTCCTCGCGGTACTGGGTCCCGAGAGCTGAAGCAGGGTCTGCAGGCAAAGGAGAGACGGGCATGACGGTGACAGATGTGTTCCCGACCAGGGCGATGGAAGAAACGATCATGCCGGCGAGACATTTGCTCTCGATCCGCGACCTCGAGAGCGGGGACCTGCTCGAACTGATCCGGAACGCGCTGGCGATCGCGCGCGGAGACTGGAGAGGGAAGCGCCCCCTGGCCGGCAAGGTGGTCGGCATCTACTTCCGCAAGTCCTCGACGCGGACGCGCACCTCCTTCACGGTCGGGGCGATGAGGCTGGGAGCGCACACCCTCGCCTACGGACCCGACGACCTACAGATCGTGAGCGGCGAAACCATCGCCGACACCGTCCGGGTCCTCGCCAACTACCTCGACGTCCTCGTCGTACGCACCAACGAGAGCTTCCAGGAGATGAAGGAGTTCGCCGGCCAGGGGTGCATGGCCATCGTCAACGCAATGAGCGCCAACGAGCATCCCACCCAGGCGATCGCCGACCTGGCGGCCCTTCACGAAGCCCTAGGAAAGCTGGCTGGAGCACACCTGCTGTTCATCGGCGAAGGCAACAACACCGCGGCTTCGCTGGCGCTGGCAGTGGCCAGGATCGCGGGTATGCGTCTCACCCTGGTGACTCCCGAGGGATACGGCTTGCCGGCGACGGACCTGGACGAGGCTCGGTGCGTGGCCGCCGCGCACGGTGCCGTGGTCGACGAGCATCACGACATGGAGCGGTTGCCGCCGCTGGTGGACGCCGTCTACACCACCCGCTGGCTGACCATGGGCGTCAAGAAGCACGATCCCGACTGGCTGGACCACTTCCGGCGCTACACCGTCACACCGGAGGTGATGCGCCGCGTCTCGAAGCCCACCGGCACGGTCTTTCTCCACGACCTCCCCGCCATGCGCGGCTACGAGGTCTGTGACGAGGTCTTGGATGGGCCGCAGAGCATTGCCTTCCGTCAAGCCTTTCACAAGCTGACCGGCGCCATGTCGGTCCTGGCCTGGTGCGGCGGAAGGTAAAGCAAGGTTCCGAGCGGGAGTCCGCAATGGGCGACGGCAGCGTTCTGATCCTCTCCGGCGAGGAGGTCGCCGAGGCCTGCGGCGGCCGCGAGCTCGAGATCCTCGAGGCGGTCCGCGCCGGCTATCGTGCGCACGGCCGCGGCGAGAGCGTGCTGCCGCACTCCACCTTCCTGCGCTTCCCGGGCGACGAGATGAACCGCATCATCGCGCTCCCGGCCTACCTCGGCGACGGCTTCGGGGTGGCCGGCGTGAAGTGGATTGCCTCGTTCCCTGGCAACATCCGCCACGGCCTGGCGCGCGCCTCGGCGGTGCTGATCCTCAACTCCACCGAGGACGGGCAGCCGGAGGTGGTGCTCGAGGGCTCGCTGGTCAGCGCCAAGCGCACGGCGGCGAGCGCCGCGGCCGCGGCGGCCGCGCTGCTGGGCGGCCGCGCCCCGGAGGTGGCGGGCCTGGTCGGCGCCGGCGTCATCCAGCGGGAGACGGCGCGCTTCCTCGCCCTCGCGTTGCCGGGCCTCGACCGCTTCCTCGTCCACGACCTCGATGCCGGACGCGCCGGCCGCCTGGCAGAGGCGCTGGCGCGAAGCGGTGCGCGCGCCGAGGTGGCGCCGGCGCTCGCAGAGGTGCTCACCTCGTGTCCCCTGGTGTCGTTCGCGACCACCGCGGTCCGGCCGCACGTCCACGACCTGTCGCGCTGCCCCGCGGGTGCCGTGATCCTTCATGTTTCGCTGCGCGACCTCTCCCCCGAGCTCCTGCTGCACGTCGACAACATCGTGGACGACCCCGACCACGTCTGCCGCGCCGAGACCTCTCTCCATCTTGCCGAGCGCCTCGCGGGCAATCGCGACTTCATCCGCTGTACCCTCGCCGACATCCTCGACGGCCGGGCGCGGGCGCGGCGCGACCCAACGTCGCTTGCCGTCTTCAATCCCTTCGGCCTGGGCGTGCTCGACCTGGCGGTGGGTCAGCTGGTGGCGCGCCACGCGCGGGCCGCCGGCCGCGGGCTCGTCCTTCCGGGCTTCATCCCGGCAAGCGAGGACTGAGCTCGGCCGCGAGCGGCTCCGCCGTGCGCCTGCGGGAGTTCGACTACGACACCGCTCCGAAAGGCACGGGCAGGTTGGCGACGGCGCACGCCTTCAACTACCGGTCGGCGGACTCCCGCGCCGTGCCCTACGAGGTGCAGGCCAACAGCTACCAGCGGCAACGTCACTCCCTTGAACAAGCTGGCTCCCATGGGACATCGCGACGTCATCACTCGTCTTTTCAATAATCCTTTCTTCGCGACCCTCTATGTCCTGGTGTACCTTGGGACGAGCTACTACGTCGCCTTTCGCTGGCATGTGCGGGGAGTCTTCAAGGTCGTGGTGGGCATTGTCCTGGTGTTCTTATGCCCTGATCCGCAGGATCTGGTGGATGTATGGCGGGGGAGACGCCCGGGAATAGTCCCGGCGCTCAAGCCGCAGGAGCCCGTTGCCGACCCCCCAGCCCTCGGTTGCGGAGCGGCTGGTCTCCGATCGCGCCATCGAGCGGCGGGAGGCGGACGCCTTCGACTTCAACGCGGTGGCGCTCGGACTGTCGCGGTTCCTGCGCAACGCGAAGACCGAGCCGCCGCTGACGATCGCGGTGACCGGCGAGTGGGGGAGCGGCAAGAGCTCGCTGATGAACCTGCTGCGGGTCGACCTCGAGCGCTACGGCTTCCGCCCGGTGTGGTTCAACGCCTGGCATCACCAGAAGGAGGAGCACCTGCTCGCCTCGCTGCTCGAGGCGGTCCGGGCGCAGGGCGTGCCGCCGTGGTGGCGGCCGGAGGGGGCGCTCTTCCGGGCGAAGCTGCTGCGGCTGCGCGCGGCCCGCTACTGGCCGCTGGTGACCCTGCTGCTGATCGCTTTCTCGTTCTCAGCAGGGTATATCCGCGCCGAGCCCGAGCGCTTGGACGCCCTGGAGAAAGCGGCAGCCAGGTTGGCCGGGAAGCCGAGCGCGCCGGGGTGGTGGGGCGAGGGGGCTGAAGAGACGGCGGCATCACCGGAGGACCCGCGGCAGCCGAAGGACGCGCCGCGCCGGGCGACAGGGGCCGCACCGGCGGCGGGACCGGGAACTGGCGCCGAGCCGCTACCGCTCACCGCGCTGGTGGTGACGACCGCCGGGTTGCTGGCGGCGGCGAAACGCGGCGCCAAGGCGTTCGGCGTGAACCCGGCCCGCCTTCTCGCCCGGCGCTCGACCAAGGTCCGCGACCTCGAGGCGCTGACCGGGTTCCGTCACCGGTTCGCCGCCGAGTTCAACGACGTGACCGCGGCGCTGAACCCGCGCACGATGCTGATCCTCATCGACGACCTCGACCGCTGCCGTCCGGAGATGGTGCTCGAGGTCCTCGAGGCGGTCAATTTCCTGGTGACCTCGGGCGATTGCTTCGTGGTCCTCGGCCTGGCGCGAGACCGGGTCCTGCGCTGCGTGGGCCTGAGCTTCAAGGATGTGGCGAGCGAGCTGCTGGACTGGCCGGCGGAGCCGCCCGCGGGCCTGACGAAAGAGGACGTCGAGCGCCAGCGCCGGCTTGAGTTCGCACAGCAGTACCTCGAAAAACTGATCAACATCGAGGTGCCGGTGCCGCTGCCGACCGATGAGCAGTCGCGGCGCCTGCTGGTCGACGAGAGGCCGGCCACGCCGCCGCCGCCCGCCGCCGCGGGGCGGTGGCAAAGCTGGCTGGGCGCGATGCGCCGCGCGCTGCCGGCTGTCGCGATCGGGTTGCTGAGGGAGACGCGCCGTGCCTTGCCGGCTGCCGCGCTGGTGCTGCTGGTGATCGGCGGTTTTCTTGCCGGGCTCGCGCGGCCGCCGGCGCCGCCGCCGGCACTGGGACCGCTGTCGAGTCGGGCAAAGATGGTTCATGGGCGGCCGCGGCCGACGCCGGCGCCACACGCGGAGAGTAGCGGCGGGCGCGTGGCGGACGGCGGACCGGCCGCCGCGGCGCCGGTACCCGCCCCGCCGCCGGTCCTACCCGAGCCGATGCGGTGGCAGCGGCTGCCCTTCGTGCTGCTGGGGCTGGTGCTCGCCGGTTTCGGCGTGTGGCGGCTCTCGATCCCACCTGACGTGGTCATCCATGACTCGCGGGAGTTCGAGGAGGCGCTGTCGCGCTGGCACCCGCTGATCTTCTCCTGGCGCAACACGCCGCGGGCGATCAAGCGCTACCTCAACCGCGTGCGGTATCTGGCCATGCTGCAGCGCGAGCCGGTCGCGACCCCTGCGCTCTGGAAGCGGCTCGTCGAAGTGCTCAGGAGGCGCGGCGATGAGCCACGTAGCGCTGAGGGGTTGGCGCCGATCCCCGAGCAGG
>DATKFK010001097.1:0-3162 GCA_035544375.1 Thermoanaerobaculia bacterium | reverse complement strand
CAGGGCGGCGCGGTCGACCTTGCCGTGGGCAGTCAGCGGCAGGGCCGGCAGCAGCACGAAGCCCGCCGGCACCATGTGCTCCGGCAGGCGCTCGCGCACATAGGCCCGCAGCTCGGAGAGGTCCAGGGGCGGCGCCGCGGGCGGCGCTTCCCGAGTCGCCAGGTAGGCCACCAGGCGGCGCTCGCCGGGCCCGTCCGGCTCCCCGCCGCCGCCAAGGCGCGCCAGCACCACCGCTTCGCGCACCCGCGGATGCGCGGCCAGCACTGCCTCGATCTCTCCCGGCTCGATGCGGAAGCCGCGCACCTTCACCTGCCGGTCGGTCCGTCCCAGGTACTCGAGATCTGCCTCGGGCCGCCAGCGCGCCAGGTCTCCCGAGCGGTACAACCGCGCACCGGGGCGTCCGGAGAAGGGATCGGGCACGAAGCGCTCCGCGGTCAGCGCCGGCCGTCCGAGGTAGCCTCGGGCCACGCCGGCCCCGCCGACGTAGATCTCCCCGGGCACTCCCAGCGGCACCGGCCGCCAGGCGCCGTCGAGCAGGAAGACCTGCCAGCCTGGAATCGGCACCCCCACCGTGCCGCCAGCCGCAGGCCCGTCGAGGGCGTCCCGCGCCCCGAGCTGCCGCCAGGTGACGTGCACGGTCGTCTCGGTGATGCCGTACATGTTGACCAGGCGCGGCCGGTGCTCGCCGTGGCGGCTGAACCAGGGCGCCAGGCTGCGCGGCACGAGAGCGTCGCCGCCGAAGATCACCCAGCGCAAGGGCAGCTCGCCGGCCCCGGCCCGCTCCTCGATCGCCTGCTGCAAGGCCAGGAACGCCCCCGGCGTCTGGTTGAGCACCGTCACCCGCTCGCGGACGAGCAGGTCGTAGAAGCGGTCCGGCGAGCGGCTCACCCAGTACGGCACCACCACCAGCCGGCCGCCATGCGCCAGCGCTCCCCACAGCTCCCACACCGAGAAGTCGAAAGCGTAGGAATGGAACAGCGTCCACACGTCCTGCTCGCCGAAATCGAACCGCTCGCGGGTCGCTGCCAGCAGGGTCGCCACCTGGCCGTGCGCCACCTGCACTCCTTTTGGCCGCCCGGTCGAGCCCGAGGTGTAGATGACGTAGGCGAGGTTTGCCGACGACACCAAGGCCCGGGGAGCCGGCGCTGCCGTGGCGGCGGCGGCCGGTCCGGCGGCAACGAGCCGCACCAAGGCCGGCGGCGCCGCGAGCCGCGCCAGCTCCAGGCCGCGGCTCTCGAGCAGGCCGGGAGCGGTCAGCAGCACCGGCGCGCCGGCGTCCTCGAGGATCCAGGCCAGGCGCTCGGGCGGCTGCGCCGGATCGAGCGGCAGGTACGCCCCGCCCGCCTCGAGCACTCCGAGGACCGCCACCACCATCTCGAGCGAGCGCTCGAGCAGGATTCCCACCAGCACCTCGGCGCCGACTCCCAGCCGCACCAGGCGGCGGGCCAGCTGGCGGGCCCGCGCCTGCAGCTCGCCGTAGCTCAGCGCCTGTTCGCCGCACACCGCGGCGACCGCGTGCGGCCGGCGCTGCGCCTGGGCGGCGAGCAGGTCGTGCAGGCAACTCTCCGCCACCGACCCGGCGCGCGGTCCGTGCCACTCGCACAGCAGCTGGTGACGCTCTGCCTCACCCAAGACCGGCAGCCCGGAGAGCCGCCGTCCGGGGCCCGCCACCGCCGCCGCGAGCAGCGTCACGAAGTGCCGCGCCCAGCGGCCGGCGGTGGCGGCGTCGAACAGGTCGGTGGCGTACTCGATGCCGCCGGCCAGCGTGGCGCCTTCCTCCATCAAGGTCAGCGTCAGGTCGAGCTTCGCCGTGCCGCCCTCGTTCGGCAGCGGCTGCAGGGTCAGGCCCGGCAGCTCGATCGCCGCCCGCGGGGCGGTCTGCAGCACCAGCAACACCTGCACCAGCGGCATGCGGCCGAGGTCGCGGGCCGGCGCGAGCGCCTCGACCAGGCGCTCGAAGGGCAGCTCCTGGTGCTCGTAGGCGCCCAGCGCCACCTGCCGCGTCCGCCCCAGCAGCTGGCCGAACGTCGGGTCGTCCGCCAGGTCGGCGGGCAGCACCAGGGTGTTGACGAACAGCCCGATCAAGCTCTCGGTTTCGCTGCGGGTGCGGCCGGCCACCGGCGTGCCGATGCTGAGCCGCGTCAGGCCGGTGTAGCGGTGCAGCAGCGCCTGGAAGGCGCCGGCCAGCACCATGAACGGAGTGAGGGCCTGGCGCCCGGCCAGCCCTGCCAGGTCCGCCGCCAGCCCGGGCGGCAGCGCGAAGGCGGCGATGGCGCCGCGGAAGCTCGGCACCCGGGGCCGCGGGCGGTCGGCCGGCAGCTCGAGCACCGGCGGGACGCCGGCCAGCCGCTCGCGCCACCAGCCGAGGAGCGCATCGAGCCGCGGGCCGCTCAGGGCGCGCCGCTGCCAGCGGGCGACGTCGGGATACTGGATCGGCAGCTCGGGCAGGCCGGCGGCCGGCGCTCCCGCGACGTGGGCCGCGTACAGTTGCCGCACTTCCTCGACCAGCAGGCCGAGCGACCAGGCGTCGGCCACGATGTGATGCAGCGTCAACAGCAGCACGCGCGCTCCGCGCCCGGTGCCCAGCAGCGCTGCCCGCAGCAGCGGCCCGCGGCCGAGGTCGAACGGCCGGCTCGCCTCCCGCCGGGCCAGCCGGCGCGTCTCGCCGCGCGCCGCCGCCGCCGGCAGTCCAGAGAGCTCGACGAGCGGCAGCCGGAAGGCGCCGGCGGGCGAGGCCGGCGCGATGACCTGCCGCGCCTCGCCGCCGTCGCCGACCAGGAAGCGGGTGCGCAGGGCCTGGTGCCGGCGCGTCACCTCGCCCAGGCAGAGCGCGAGCAGCGCCCGGTTCAGCCGCCCCTCGATCCGCGCCGCGAAAGGGATGTTGTAATGCGACGAGCCCGGCAGCAGCTGGTCGATGAACCAGAGCCGCTCCTGGCTGAAGGAGAGAGGCAGCTCGCCGCTCGCCGGCCCGGGCGTGAGCGGCGGCGCCGACGGGACGGCGGCGGCGGCGGGCGGCGCGGCGATGCGCGCGGCCAGCTCCCCGAGCGTCGGCGACTCGAAGACGGCGCGCAGCGGCAGCTCCACGGCAAAGACGTCGCGCAGCCGCGAGATCAGCCGCACCGCCGGCAGCGAGTGGCCGCCGAGCGCGAAGAAGTTGTCGTG
>DATKFK010001096.1:0-2712 GCA_035544375.1 Thermoanaerobaculia bacterium | reverse complement strand
AGCTGGCCAGTCTCCCAGCTGCTGATATCCGCCCTGGTCCGCTACCAGAACGAGGCCGATGCCGGACCTGGATTCTTCAACCTGGCACTTGAGGTGGGCCTGATCCACGGCCCACCGTCGGGACTGGAAAGACTGGAATTCTGGCTCCGCCACATTCGCCAGGTACAGGCCCACCACTGGCGGCAGGAATGTTCACGTCCAATCAGCCGGATGCCAGGACAGCGCTCCGCCGCCTCAACGCTGAAGCAGGTAATCACGTCGGCCGCCGCGAGGAAGCACGTAAGGGTACAGATCGGCCCGATCGGCGCGACCTTTCCTCATGATCGGTATCCAGTCAAGAACCGCGCAGATCGGCGGCTCAGCATCTTGATCTTAGGACCGCAGAGCCATTCATGACGGCCTGTGCCTGCTGGCAAGACTGCTAGTGGTCTTCGGTGGGCAGATCCTGCTCGTCCGACAAGTCATATAGCTGGCGTGTCACTGGCACCCGGACCCCGCTTACAGTCGCCGCGCTGCGGTAGACGACCTTCGTTGTCCTGCCTGCACGGCGCACGGGCAGCGCCCGCAGCAGCCCGGCCAGCTCCAGCAGATCCCCGCCAGGCAGCACCTTGCACAGCTGAACTCCGGCATTGCCGCAGCCACGCACCCCGCACCCGCACAGCGGCACCCGCGCCAGCGCCAGCCCGCCGTCCGCCAGTCCGACCACGGCCACGCCGTCGGTGCGAGCCGCCCCCAGCGGCGCCGCTAGCCAGCGGGAATCGACGCCGGCTAGCAGCCCGACGCCGGGCCGCCCCGGCCTGCAGGTCCGCAGCGATGGTGACCAAGTTGACCACCACGACGACACCAGTATTACGGCGGCCACGCCCCGGGCATAGCGTTTCAGGATGAGCGACTGGCGGTCTTCCCGGGCGGACTGCTCGTCGGCGAGCGGCGAACCATGTCGTCAAGAGGAGCAGCCAGATAGCCGGCCTAGTCGCCCCGGCGAGCTCATCCCTGAGCCACACGAACGCGTCCCCCGGAACCGGACGCCGGACACGATCGCGGGGTGGAAGGCCGTGGCCGACGGTCTCCTGAGCGACCCGTGCTGCGCATTCCACCGCAACGTGGAGATCTCGGCACGCTATGCCTGGATGTACAAGCTCCAGCCCGCTTGCTTCAAGTGGGCCGCGATGGCCGCAATCGCGTCTCACCACGTCCGGCTCGCCCTCTTCCCGCTCCGGCTGGACGCCGATCGCACTGGCTACGTCGACATCCCGCACAGCCTGCGTCGTCCGAAACTGCTGCTGACGGAGGATGTGAACACGATCCGGGCTACGAACAACGCCATCTTCAACGACCTCTTCTGGGTTCACTTCGCGTACGTCACTGCCGAAGACGGGATCGAACGTCTGCGCGCTCTCCTGCAAGCGGAGCGCCACTATGCGCCTGTCCTCGCCGGCTTTGAGGCGATCGACCAAGGACGCCGTGTCTTGGAGGACGGGATGGCGTCCGCGGAGGCTCGACAGAGGGCCGATGATCTCATTTGGGAGGGCAACGTTGAGCTCCTCGAGCACGAGCAGTGCGCCTTGGTGCAACCCAACTTCGATCGACTCTCGTGTTCATCCGCCTGGCTCGTCGCGATCGGCTCGGCCACGAGCTTCGAGGTGCGTGGAGTGCGGCAGGAGATTGCGGACTTCACCTCGTTCTACCTCTACTCGTTCACACGAGGAATCCCGCACGCTCTGCGTGCACGAAAGTGGCCAAGGATCACCCGCTTCGACGACCGCTGGCGTTGGCTCGTAACAAGCGTCGTTCCACGCTTCCGGAGATTCGATGCCGACACGCACTTGGTCGACGCCAGCCTGCGACACATCGTCGACGAAGCGCGCGGCTTCGCGTCGAGCCCCTGCGTCCTGCCGCGTTCACCCGCAGACGGGCTACGGCGAGCCGGGCAACCGAGGCTATGGCACCGGCCACCGCCCAAAGGATGAACAGGTCGCCGAGAGACCGGCTGCTACCCGTAGCCCGACCTAGGCCTCGTCCCGCGGGCGGGTCTTCCTGGCGTCGAATCGCTAACTGGCTCCAACCGGCCATGGTGACCTTTCATAACGGGCTGAGAGCACATGGGAGAGGTGGTTTGCGGCTCCGGCGAAGCCACTGGGCGCGCGATGGCACCGGACTGCGTCTGTGAACGCTGCCTTCGGACTGTGCCCATGTCTATCCGGGCGTGCAGGACCTGGAGCAACACTGGATGGCGGTGCCCACCCCGCGGGACGCTCCGGCCGTTCTGGCCGCTTACAGCCGAGTTCCTAGCCGGGCCAGGGAGCCCTGCGACTGACCAATGACCGGGGCCGCACCGCACAGAACGTCCCCATCTGCGTTGCATACACAGCCTCCCACGACGTCGGCAAAGCCGCCCAGAACGGCGGGGTCGGCGAGCGCGGGCGGCAGCTCGTCGCTGAGCAGGCCGCGTCAGCGGCGACCTGGAAAGCTTGCATGAGTATTCGCTCCGGCTTGCCCAGGCAATGTCCGGTCATGCCGAATAGAGGACGTTGCTCTTGCACATGCCTATTGCGCCGATCAGCGTGCAAATTCGCTATCGGCAACTCGTCGGTGGTGGCGGGCCAAGCGCTTGACCCAATCCTGACGCGGCCTCCCTGCCGGCTGGTAGCGCTTGCAGGTGGTGGTCGCATGGCGGTTGAGCGGCACAGAACAACCGGTTACGTGCCGGGC
>DATKFK010001095.1:0-2735 GCA_035544375.1 Thermoanaerobaculia bacterium | reverse complement strand
AGCGAATCGCCCAGGAAGGGCACGGTGCCCGTGGCCATCTCGTAGAGCACGATCCCGAGGGCGTAGATGTCCACGGCCGTCGAGATCTCGCCGCCGTCGAGCTGCTCCGGGGCCAGGTAGGCCGGGGTGCCGACCAGGCCGCCCGCCACCGTCAGGGTCGGCGTACCGGGCTGATCGGCCGGGTGCCCGCTGGCGAGCCGCGCCAGGCCGAAGTCGGTGACCACCGCCCGGACTCCGTCGCGCGCCGGCACCAGCACGACGTTGCCGGGCTTCAAATCGCGGTGGATGATCCCCACCTGGTGGGCGGCTTCGAGACCGAGGCAGATCTGGCGGGCGATCGGCAATGCCTCCCCAGGCGGCAGCGGCCCGCCGCGCCGCAGCCGCTCGGAGAGCGTTTCGCCCGCGAGCAGCTCCATGGTGAGGAAAATGATGGGCTGGCCCAGGTCTCCCGGCTGGCGATGGTGGGACACGTCGAAGATGCGGCAGACGTTGGGATGGGTCACCTTGCGCGCCAGCTGGATCTCGCGCCGGAAGCGCTCGACGGCCAGGTTGTCGGCGCTCACGTCCGGGCGGACCGTCTTGAGCGCCACGCGTTCGCGCAGCTCGAGGTCCTCGACCTCGTAGACCTCTCCCATGCCGCCCTGCGCCAGGAAGCGCACCAGCCGGTAGCGGCCGGCCAGCGTCTCGCCCTCGGCGAAGGCCAGCGGGCGCCGGAGCTTTTCAACCGTGCCAGGGGGCCGCGGCGAAAAGTAAGTCGGCGGGCCGGCACCGGTGCCGGCGCTCACAGGCGGTGGCGGTGAAGGTGAGGAGCCAGGCGGCCCGGGAGTGCCGATCACCGTCGGCGGGCCGGCAGTGCCGCCGATCGGTCCACCCAAGGTGACCGTCGGGGCGCCGACCCCCGGCCGCCTCACCCCGAACTCGCGGTTGCAGCCCGCGCAGCGGACCCGCACGCGCGGTGGCCCGTCGGCGGCCAGCTCGAAGCGCAGCCGCTGGCCGCAGCCCGGGCAGGTGACGCCGAAGGTGGAACAGGCTGATGTGCTCATGGGGGCCGCCGGGCGGCTCGCCTCTTTTGCAAACTCCAATCAGGGCTTGCGCTGATTGTAACCGAACGGGCGGTCGCGCGGCCGGCGGCGCACCGCCGAGGCCGGCCGCACCCCGTCAACCGTAGCTCACGCCGGGATAGAGGAGCCTCAAGGCGGCCAGCTGGACGGGGTAATAGATCGGGTTGAAGAGCTGCCAGGCGACGACCAGGCCGAGCAGCGACATGAACGGCTGGTTGATCAGCGCGGCGTAGCGCTCGGCGGCCTGGGACGGGAGGAGAGCGGGGATCACCGCGCTGCCGTCGAGCGGCGGCAGCGGCAGCAGGTTGAAGATGCACAGCAGGAGGTTGAGCGAGAAGAGCAGCGACAGCGGCCCGACCACGCCCCCCCACGGTCCGCCGTCGACGCTGGCCGTGACCTGGGTGAAGGAGACCCTTTCAGGCGGCCTGAAGATGCCCCCGGCCATGCCGCCGCGGATCGCGACGCCGGCGGCCAGCACCAGCAACAGGTTCGCCGCCGGGCCGGCAAGCGCCATCACCGCCGCGCGCCGGGGAAAGCGGCGCGCCCAGGCGGGATCGTAGGGCGCGCTGGCCCAGCCCATCATCCAACCGCGGGTGAAAAAGGTGATCAATGGGATCGCCACCATCCCCACCGGCTCGCGCCGGATGTGGGGCAGCGGGTTGAGGGTGACCTGTCCGCCATGATAGGCGGTGGGATCGCCGAGGCGGTAAGCGGCAAAGGCATGCGCCGCCTCGTGCAGCGTGGTCGAGAAGAGGAAGACGACGAACCACGTGAGGCCGAGCCCCAGCGTCGCGAGCGTGAGATGGGGCTCGGCAGACACGCCGTCAGCGCCGGAGCGCGAGGCCGCGGGGCGCCGCCTGGAAGCGGCTGCGAACCTGGTGCGAGGCGCGGGGCTGGCCGGACCGCGGCATCAGGCTCGGCTCAGGTACTTGTCTTCACGCGTGTCGATGAGGATCTTGTTGCCCACCTCGACGAAAGGCGGCACCTGGACGACCAGGCCGGTTTCCATCTTGGCCGGCTTGTAGGACGCGCTGGCGGTCGCCCCCTTCATGCTCGGCTCGGTGTCGACCACCGCGAGCGTGACGGTGTTGGGCAGCTCGATGCCGACCGGACGGTCCTCGTAGAAATCGACGGTGATCACCGTGTTGGGCAGGAGGTAGAGCATGGTGGTGCCCAGCGTCTCGTTGTCGAGCGTGATCTGCTCGTAGTTCTGCTGGTTCATGAAGTGGTGCCCCGAGGAGTCGGAGTAGAGGTACTCCATCGGGTGAGTATCGAGGATCGCGCGCTCGACCTTTTCGGTCGAACCGAAACGGTGCTCGAAGCTGTTGCCGCTCTTCAGGCTGCGCATCCGCGCCTGGACGAAGCCGCGCCAGTTGCCGGGGGTGACGTGCTGGACGTTCATGATCCGGCAGACGTCGCCCTCGAAAAGGATGCACATGCCGGCTCGAAGCTGGGTTGCTTGGATCAAGCTGTAGGTCTCCGGTTACCCAATGCGGGCGTTCCCCCGGCTTTGGGCAATACAGAATAACACGAGGGGCTACTCCTGCTCCTCGTGGCGGTGCTTGGAAGCCTCGGCGACGATCTTCTCCTGCACCTGCCGCGGCACTTCCTCGTAGTGCGAGAACTCCATGTGGAAGCTCGACCGCCCCTGGGTCATGGCGCCCAGCACTCGCG
>DATKFK010001094.1:0-3502 GCA_035544375.1 Thermoanaerobaculia bacterium | reverse complement strand
CCCAGGCCAGCCCCGGGTCGCCATCCTCGACCGCGGTCGCGGCGAGCGCTCCCAGGTCCTCCGCCATGCGGTCGCGCAGCGCCCGGTCGCGCGCCCCCTCGCGCCGCAGCAGCTCGAGCTTGCGCCGCGGCTCGGCGCGGTCGAAGGCGCGCCAGACGCTGTCCTGGGCGTCGCCGCTGCTCTCCGCCCAGGTATAGGTCTGCCGCGTGGCCCCCCGCGTGGTGCCGCCGGCCAGCACCTGGGGATGCTTGCGCGCCGCGCCCCACCACGAGGTCCACTGCGTCTCGCCGACGATGCCGGAAAGGACCTCGCGAATCTCGCCGGCAGTGAGCGGACGCTCGAAGCTCTGCAGGGTGATCCGCAGCAGCTCCGGCGGACTGGCCGCCTTGAGCCCGGCCGGGTCCTCGAGCTTGCGCCGCAGCACGTGCTCGGGCGCCAGCGGGCGCAGCAGCTTGGCGGCGGCCTTGAAGCCCACCATCAGGCCGCGATGGCGCTCGAAGTCGACCTTGAAGCTCTCGAGCCCAAGGTTGGCCTCGACCACCCGGCCGACGCCCTTGCCCTCCATCGCCACCACCGTGCCGACGTCGAAGGCGAGCAGGCTCTCCAGGCGATCGACCTTTTCCCAGGTCTTGGGCAGGTCGTGAGTGGCACGGTGGAGCCCCGCCGCCTCGGCCAGCCCCTTGAAGGTCGAGCGGTCGCCGTACATCTTGGTGAGCGTCGAGGTGATCGCGGAGTGGACCTTGTCGGCAGGCAGCAGCAGGGTGCCGGCGCGGCGCAGCAGCTCGAGGCGGTCCGCCCAGCGCCCCTCGCGCAGCTGCTCGTCGAGCATCTCCAGCAGCACGCGCGCGCGTTTGTCTTCGCCGTTGCCGGCCAGCGCGCGCGCCACGCCGACGAAGTAATCGAGATCGTCGGGCGCCGCCTCGAGGCGGGTCAGCCACTCGTTCTCGATGCCGTCGAAGTCGCCTTTGGCCAGCAGGTTCTGGGTGGTGCGGGAGATCGCCATGCGGAACAGGAAGATACCAGAAGACGGGCTGCATTCTATAAGCTGGTCGCCGATGTCCGACGAGGGGCGGGAGGAGCGCCCGGCGGAAGGCCAGGCGGCGACGGCCGGAGTGCCCGCGGGGCTGCCGGCGGATTACCGGCCGGTCCACGAGCTCGAGCGCCGTCTCAGCGAGGCCGGTGCCGAGGAATTGCTGGCACTGGTGCGCGAGCGGGCGCCGGAGCTGTCGCCGGCCGCTGCCCAGCTGGCGCTGCGCAACCCCTACATCTCCGCCGCGGCGGTCGAGGAGCTCGCCGCCCAGCCGCGCCTGCTCGCCTTCCACCAGGTCAAGCGCGACCTGGCGCGCTGTCCCGCCGCTCCGGAAGTGCTGGCGCTGCGGCTGATCGGCGGCCTGTTCTGGCCCGACCTGATGGCGATCGGCCTCGACACCCGCCTGCACCCGCGGCTGCGGCGCGCCGCCGATCAGCACCTGCTGGCGCGGTTGCCGGGCCTCGCGGTGGGCGAGAAGATCTCCATCGCCCGGCGCGCCGCGCCCGCCATCCTGACCCAGCTTCGCCACGACCCCTCGCCGCGGGTGATCGCCGGCTTGCTCGACAACCCGCGCCTGACCGAGGGTACCCTGGCGCCGCTGGTGCACGGCGAGAGGACGCCGGCGCCGGTCCTCGAGCTGATCGCCGGCGACCGCCGCTGGGGCGCCCGCTACCCTCTGAGGTTGGCGCTGGCCCGCAATCCGGCCACGCCCCTGGGCGCCGCGCTCCGCCTGCTGCCGGCGCTGCAGAAGGCCGACCTCCGGGCCGTGGCCGCCGACCCTCGTCTGGCGGAGCCCCTCCGCCGCCGGGCCCGCCTCCTGCTGGGAGACCTGAAGGCCGAGGGCGCGTAGCGCTTCCCGCAGGTTGACCCGCGCGGAAGGGCCGCGTAGAGTTAGAAGTCGCCCGTGCCGAGAGCCGTGCCGAGAAGAACGCGATTTACGCCCAGCCAGACCCACCTCGACGGCACGCCTGATCTAGAAGCGCGCCTGGCGGCCGGAGGTGTCACCGAGCCAGCCGGCTCCCAGGCCCTGGGCGGGTCGTCCGGTCCCCACGGCGCCGGAAATCTCCACGCTTCCGGCACCCTGGCCTCGGGCGGGCCAAAGCGCACGGTGCTGCGACCGCCACCCTGGGACAAATCCGGCGAGGCCGCCTCGGGCGCCTCGTTCGGCAGCTGGCTGCGCCGGCAGCGCGAGGCTCGCCAGATCAGCCTGCGCGAGGTCGCCGATCGCACCAAGATCAGCCTGCGCTACCTCCAGGCGATGGAGGAGGACCGCTTCGAGGTGCTGCCGGCGCCGGTCTTCGCCAAGGGCTTCCTGCGCGAGTACGCCCGCTACGTCGGCCTGTCCCCCGACGAGGTCGTCAACCACTATCTCTCCGTCCAGCAGCCCCAGGCCAGCGAGCAGGGCGACGACGGCCGCCGGGACCGCCGGGCCGGCGGCGCCTGGCCGCACTGGCTGACGCTCGTTCTCGCGGTCCTCCTGCTGCTCGGCCTTGCCGCCCTCCTGGCCTTCCTGTCGGACCGCTGGCGCCAGCGCCGCGCCGGCGCCGCCGGCGAGCCGCGGCCGCCGATCGTGGCGCCCCTCGCGACCCCGGTGCCGCCCGCCCCGCCGGTGCCCGCGGCGCCGCCCAGCGCGCCGCTCGAAGTCACCGTCGACTTCAACCAGGAGTGCTGGGTGGAGGCCGTCGTCGACGGCGGCAGCCGCCGCGCCGAGATGCGGGAGCAGGGCGAGTCGATGCAGATCGAGGCCAAGCAAAGCGTCGTCTTCACCAAGCTCGGCAACGCCGCGGCGGTCGACATCCAGGTCAACGGTTACCCCTACCCTCTCGACAAGAAGCGCGGCGAGGTCCTCAAGGACCTCAAGATCGACCTCGACACGGTGCGGGCCCTCAAGGCGAAAAAAGAGGGCCACTGAGTTGGCGCTGGCGTTCAACTCCCTGGTGCAGGAGGTTCTCTCCGGCGGCAACCGCCAGCTGCTGGAGCTGGCCGCCGGCGGCCTGCTGCCGCTGCCGCCGGAGCAGCTGCTGCCGCTGCAGGTCAGGTTGGCGCGGGGCGGCGACGCCGAGATCCGCGAGCGCGCTGCCGCCAGCCTGCGGACCATGGACCCGCGGGTCGCCGCGCCGTTCCTGGCCTCGGCGGCGGGGCCTTCCGAGCTCGCCTTCTTCGCCGCCGAAGTCAACCACCCGCTGATCCTCGAAACCATCCTCCGGCGCCGCGACGTGCCGCGCCAGCTGCTCGTCGATCTTGCCCGGAGCCTGCCCGGCGACCTTCAGGAGCTGTTGCTGCTGCGCCAGGACGCCATCGTCGAGGAGCCCGCGATCCTCTTCGCTCTCGAGGACAATCGCCAGATCACCCCCTACACCCAGCGCCGCATCAACGAGTACCGCGAGCACCTGCTGCCGCAGAAGAGCCCCGCGGTCCGGGCCGCGCTCGCCGAGGCCGCGGAGCGGCTGACCGAGGAGGAGCTGGAGGAGG
>DATKFK010001093.1:0-2182 GCA_035544375.1 Thermoanaerobaculia bacterium | reverse complement strand
TACTTTGGAAAGCTGCCAAGCGCTCTCCAGGTTCATCCAAAACTGGCCTCCGGTGCCAAAAGCTTCCCCGAGACCCTTCGCAGTCTCAGGGGTAATAGCACGCTTACCGGCAATGACCTCATTCACTAGCCTAGGTGGCCTGCCGAGAATCTCGGCAAGATCGGTCTGTGTCCAACCGCGCGCTTCAAGCTCTTCTCGCAAGATCTCGCCCGGAGGGAAGACTTCCGCGGCAATCAGGTCGCTCATAGCGGTCTCTCCTCGTGGTGGTGGTTCAGTGATAGTCCTCGATGGAAATGAGGGCGACGATCTTGTCCTTACCTTTTCCTTCCAGCTCTAAGACGAGCCTCCATCGATCGTTAAGCCTCATCGAATATTGGTGGTCGCGTTGCCCCTTCAGCTTCTCGAAGCGCAGGGACTTCAGGCTGTAGAAGGTGCGCTCGTCAATCGCCGCGTCGATCGTCTGAATGCGCCGTCTGAAGGTAGGCCCAATACCGGGCGCGTAGCCGCCGTCGGCCGCCGTGTCCGTATAGAGCCGCTGAAGCTTGGCGTCGCCGAAGCGGAACTTCATCGAGGCATGGTATCCTCTGGTCGGCACGTTGTCAAGCCCGCTATTCCACATAGTGTAATAGCGGACTACTTGCCCCTGGCCACCTGCTGCGCTACCAGGGCGAGCCAGGCCCAGGGTCTCCTCAGCTCCTCGTATAGACTGCGGAAAATCAGCTCGGAGACCAGCATGGCGGCCCCAACAAGAGCGGTTATCCGCACCGGTTACCTGGTCTTCGTCGCGCTCGCGATGGCGGCTGGCCTGCCGGCAACGCAGGCCGCGGCGGCGCCCTCGCCGCCTGCTGCCTCGCTTGCGGCGGCACCCTCGCCGGCGCCGAAGCCGTCGCCCTCCCCTTCGCCCGCGGGCTCGCCCCCGGCCGGGGGCGCCGGCGCGCCGTCCCGCGCCCCTGACACCGCGCAGTCTCCGCCTCCCTCGCCGGGAGATGCGGCCCCGGCTCCGGCGGCCGCGCGGCTGGCCGTCGAGGTGACCCGCGGCTGGCTCGACAACGGGCGGGGGGACCGGCTGCGCACGGTGCTCAGCCGCCCGCGGAAGGCGGCGGGGAAGCTGCCGGCGCTGCTGCTGGTCGGCTGGCTGAGCTGCGACAGCGTGGCGCCGGAGAAGAGCGCCGAGACCGACATCGAGCTGCTCGACGAGCTGGCGGCGCGCTCGGGGGCGGTGATGCTGCGGGTCGAGAAGCCGGGGGTCGGCGGCAGCCAGGGCACGGCCTGCGCCGAGGCCGACTTCCAGCGCGAGCTGGCCGGCTACCGTGCGGGCCTGCGGCTGTTGAAGACGACGGCGGGAGTCGACCCGGCCCAGGTCTTCCTGCTGGGGATCAGCAATGGCGCCGGCATCGCGCCGCTGGTCGCGGAGGGCGAGAAGGTGGCCGGCTACGTCGTCGCCGGCGGCTGGGTCAAGACCTGGTACGAGCACATGCTCGAAAACGAGCGCCGCCGCCTGGGGCTGGCGGGCCACGCCCCCGGCGAGGTGAACGAGCGGCTGAAGCTCGCCGCCCAGTTCTACGATCTGTACCTCAACGGCGGGAAGACCCCGGGGGAGGTGCTGCGGCTGCGTCCCGACCTGGCGCCGGTGTGGGAGGGCGACAAGGACCTCGCTCACCAGTACGGCCGTCCGGCGGCGTTCTACATCCAGCTGCAGCAGCTCAACCTCGCCGCCGCCTGGAGCCAGGTGCGCGAGCCGGTGCTGGTGATCCACGGCGAGTACGACTGGATCATGAGCCGCGAGGACCACGAGCTGATCGCGGCGATCGTCAACCGCAACCGGTTAGGCGCGGCGCGCTTCGTCGAGGTGCCGCAGATGGATCACCTTTTCGGCAGGCACGGCAGCGCCGAGGCGGCGTTCCGCAAGATGGGCGAAGGCGATTTCGCCGGCGACGTGCTGGAGCTGATCCTGGGCTGGCTGCGGGCATGGGAGAAACCGCCCGGCGGCTCCTGATGCGGCTCGAACGCCGAGCACAGCCGGGGATGGCAAGCGGCGCCGGCACCCCCGAGAGCGCCGGGGCGGCGGGCAGCGGTGAAGCCGACGGCTGGCTGCCGGCGCTGTGCTCCTTCGCCGCCGCTCTTGCCTGCGCGCTGGTGCTGGCGGACGTCACCCATCCCCAGGTGATCTTTCCCAAGTACC
>DATKFK010001092.1:0-5242 GCA_035544375.1 Thermoanaerobaculia bacterium | reverse complement strand
GAACAGGTCGGGCATCTCGGCCGATGACGGACTGCGATCCTTCTGCTCGCTCATGGAACTTCCTCCGGTTGCTCGCGGGGGCAAGCACGTGGTGTGAGTCTGCTCGGGCATCGCAGTCTCCCTGGTGGCGTTGCTGGTGTGAGAGGCCCGACAGGGCCTCTCTACCAAGGGACTCCTTCTCTCTCCTCTCGATCCGAGGCCGCGAAGGCGGAAGCAGGCTTCATGCGTCCTCGGCGGCGCAGGTGTCGCGCAGCTGTGCGGCGGCCGCGGGCTTGACGGCGAGCTCTTCGGCGCAAACGCGCGCCTCGGCGGTGTCGGCGGTTTGGCCGACAATCACGCCATCGACGAGGATCCGCCAGTAGCGGCAGCAGGCGCACCGCGAATCGTTGCGCAAAGTGACGACGGGGAATGGTGCTCGGCTCACTGTGGTGGCCCTCCTCACTGATGGTCGTTGGCGCTCGCCGAGGCGGCGAGCGCTCGACCAGGTTCCTCTCTCCCTGCGCTCTTTCAGGCGGGTTGGGTGAGGGCCCGAGGCGGCGCGGTCCGCTGGGCGGAGCACCAGGCGAGCGCTACGCAGACCGGCGGGGTTTGCTCGATGGTCCGGCGAGGAGCGTGCTCGACACGGTGGCGCCTGTGGGGCTGCGCCAGGTGCTGCGCGAAGAGCTGGTCTCCCGTTGACGACGGCTCAGCTTCGCACGGCTGGTTCACCCGCCCAAGCCGAACTGCCGCCGCGTTTGCGCTTCACGGCAGATCGTGTCAGGCGGCGTAAAGCTCACGGCACAGAAGGTTTAGCTTGACCAGCCACGGCTCGATCCGGTTCCAACTCGGAACCGTTGGGGATATTCGCGCAAGAGCGTATACGCGAAGAGGCGCTCTTGGGTTGACTGTCGGGCTACAGCCCGCCACCTGAAACCTACGCCGGCTGCGGCGCGAGGCGACGGTTGCCGGATTCGTGCACCACCGCCACAAGGCAGTTGTTGCCGACCCTGAACAGCCCACCGCGCAACGATCGATCGAACAGCACTGGCTGGCCTATCCTCTATGAGTTCATTGCGGGTCAGCACCCACGGTGGCGCACGCCGTCCTACTTGATTTTCAGGTCGGCCGGAGCGAACAGCGTGTAGACCAGCCCGAGCGGGTTGTTCTGGGCCAGCAAGACCCGGCGCGCCTCGACCACCGCTTGACCGGCCGTGATGCCGGCCATAAACCTGGTCATGAACTCGTGCGCGAACTTGCCGGCCAGCGCCTCCGCCACCGGCACCTCGGTCCCCAGCACGCCCGATGCCTGCCTACCGTCCACCAAGACCTTCAAGAACGGTGACAGGGCGTCAGGGCTGTAGCCCAGCGTGCCGCAGGCGTTCAGGAAAACCAGCGGCGCGTGCGACCAGGGCTTCTCGCCGCCGAAGTCCTGGGGCTCGATCCGGCCCGGATCCGCCCCCGCTGCCTGAAACTCGAGATAAGGGGGGTAGGTGCGCTCCGGGTCCACCTGGCCGCCGTGGGCATGGCAATAGAAATAGATCAGGTCCGGTTCCTTGCGGCGCAGCAGGTCCAGGATCCGATCACGGTCGTATTCCGGATCGATCCATGCCGCCGTCTGACTCAAGTCCTTCCAATGTGAAGGGGTTAGGAGCAGAGTGGCGTTGAGACCGGCCGCCAGCTGCGGGGCCCCTCGCCGCTCGACCGGCGGCTGCTCGTCGTGAGTCTTCTCGCCGTCCTCCTGCTGCCCCGGCGGCACTTCGAGGATGTGGCGGAAGCCCCAGAAGTGCAGCGGGCAGGCGACCGTGGCTTCAGCGTAGGGCCTGTTTCCCCTGGCCCGGCGCTCCGCTTGCACGTGCTCGTTGAGCAAGCACTCGGCGTGCTCGCCGCAGCGCAGGGCCCCGAACCTGGTCCCCGCTCGCGGCACGGCCGCCAGGCAGACGCCCTGTTCCACGGGCTGCCCATCCAGTTGGCTCACCTTCGCGTCGTAGCGGCGATCGTACACGAAGGCCCACGGGATCACTTTCTCGCGCAGGATCTGGGCGACGTGGATCGTCTTCAGCTCATCCTGCAGTAGGCGCCTCACGTTGTCTTGCAAGGTTTTGGTCGGCGCCAGGTTGAGAAACAAGTTCCAACCCGCGGCCGCCAGCCGCGAGATCGCTTCTCGGCAGCGTTGCTCGACCTCCTGCGGCCCTCCCAGGAACTGGTACTGCGGCTGCTCCAATCCTTGGATCGTCACGAAGGCGATCTCGTCGAGCGTGCGGCGCAAGGCGGTGACGATGTACTGCATGTCGCGGTCGGGCCGAACAGTCGTGCAGTGGACGTCGGGGCCTTTGATCGTCAGGACCTCGCGGTCCTCGAGGTCGTTGGCCACGATCGTCAGCGCCCGCCCGCGCCGGGCGTCGAGACTGTCCAGGTTGCTGGTACGGGAGTATTCGAGCCGCGCCAGGTAGCCGGCGACGCCCACCCGCGAGACCGCTACCGCCAGAGCCTTCGCCAGCTCCGCCGCAGTCGGCACCACACCGTCGCCCACCTCGCGGACCTTTGCCGCGAGCCGGAACGACTGGATCAGGTCGTTTTTATAGTAAAGCCCGAAGCGCAGCATCGCGACTCCCGGCTGGCAGGGACGGACGGCGAAGTGGACAGGCTCGCTGGTGCCCACGCGCGGCAGCCACACCTCTTGCACCGAGTCGCCGGCGACTCCGAAGTCGATCCCCGCCACCGCGAGGTCAACCCAGACGCCGTCGCGCTCCGGCGACCACGTGAAAGCGTCCTCGACAATCGCCGTCGCGTCGAGCGTCCGGATGCGCACGTCCTGCGGCCCGATGGTGATGGCAAGGTGAACCAGCTCGCCGGCCGTCAGCGCGGGCACGTCCTGCGCGATGGGCTCGAGCTCGTCGCCAGCGCCGCGCCACAGGCCGGAGCTGACGAACCGTGGCCCGGGCGCCGGCGCGGACCGCGGCGAGGTCGGTCCCCTGCGCATCCTGCCCGACGTCGCGCGCCTCTCGGAGATGCGGCGGATCTCCGCCAGGTTCGCGGCGAGCGGCAGGAGCCCTTCGCGCTCGTGCAGGTTGAAGCGGCTGGATTCCCAATCCTCCTTGATGCTGGCAAGGACCTCTCTTACCGCCGGGTCCGCCAAAACGGCGGCGGAGAAGGCGCGATCCGCCGCGAGCGCAGCCGGCGGGGCGGTTTTCTCATCGAGTGTGCGGCTCAGGTTGGCGAGAACCAGGCCGACGGCGGACACCCGTAGCGCGTCCTCACGTCCGGCGCCGGCGAACAGCGCCGCCGTGACGCCGCCGCCGCGGCGGTCGAAGCGGACGGTCTGCGCCAGGATGTCGTCGAGCGGGAAATCGTGGACGAGGTGGAAGTAGAAGGCCCGGTAGAAGTCTGCGGCGCCTGCGTCCGCGGCCGGCGCGAGCACCGCCAGCACCGCGGGGCCGCCGCGGTCGCATAGCGCTCCGGCCAGGCGGCGTGCCGCTGCCGCTGCCGGCGCCGTCTCGCAGTGCATCACCACCAGGCGCGTCCGCCAGCGGTCGGTCAAGCGTGCCAGCCACCCGAGGGTGCCGGGCATCTCCGGCAGGGCCGTCGACGGCGCCGGTCCGCCGCCGTCGAGCGGCGGCGGAGCATCCAGGTGCAGCACGTCCACCTTGGGCCAGCCGGCGGGCAGCCGCCATTGCGGGGTCGCGCCGACCATCACGGCGCGGTCCACCTCTTCCTGGGGACGATGGCCGAACAGCGAGCGCACCCATGCCGGCAGCGGATGCGCCGGACGCGGATCAACCTGTAGGATCCTCAGCGGCAGCGTCAGCGGCAGGGTCGAGGACCGCGGGCGCACGGCGCAGGTGCGCACGATCGTCCAGGCGGCATGGCCGCCCGCTCCCTGAGGCGGTATCTCTCTCGTCGCCGCCGCGAGGAGGTCCTCCCAGTCGATCGCCGCCAGCTCGGAGCCGCGGACGTCGAGCGCGACGCGGCGGACCGTCTCGGTCGTGATCGCCGGCCGCGGCGGAGCCGGTCGCTCGACGAAGGCCGCCGGCGGCAGGCCGCGAAAGAGCCGGGCGAAATCCGCTCCGGCGGCCTCCACGCGCTGCAGCCATGCCGGTCCGAAGCCCTCCACCCGGGCGGCCGGCTCGCCGCCGAGGCGCAGCACGACCCCCCCTACCGCGTCCAAGGTAATGCCGACCGGGAGGTCGATGCGCTGATACTCGACGCGCGGCAACGCCTTACCCCAGGATCTTCCTGGTGACGGCCGGCAGACCGTCCAGTGCCGAGCCCGCCACCTGGTGCAGCCCGAGGCCCCACAGCAGCGCAGTCGTGCAGGACTTCCATCCTCCCCAGACCGGATCGGGCGCCCATAGCAGGCTCACGCCCACCATGCAGGCGATCAGCAGCAGTGCGGAGTTGAGCAGCAGGTCGTAGCGCTGCAAGGCGTCCGAGAGCTGCTGGGCCGTGTTGTAGGCCCGCGCTGCAGGCAGCTGGCCAACTGCCTCAAATGACCGGACGTTCCCTTCCGGGACCGCCCCCCCGAGGCTCGCGACCGTCTGGACGCCGACCACGCCCTGGCCGGCGCCGCCAGCTTTCTGGCGATCCTCCAAGACGGAGCTCACCACCTGGGCGGTATGCTCGTACTTCGCGCGAGCCTGCTCCAGGTCGTCTCTCTGCGCGGCGAGACGGGTGTCGATGAGCGCCGTCCGCGCCTCTTCGAGCTTCGCTTTCTCCGCCGATCGTCCCTGCCCCAGCAGGCTCCCGACCATGGTGTCGAGCTTCCCGGCGACGACGTCGAGGTAGGTCCGGCTGGCGCCGCGGTAGCCCTCCACCGCACGCTCCGGGTTGGTCTCCTGCCGGATCGATGCGAGCTGCCGGGTGATGTCGTCCCGCAACGCTTCCCAGCTCTTTGCATCCAGGCCGAGTGGCGGCTGCGGTGCCTTGACGATGGTCTCCAGCTCGTCGGCCAGGACCTGGGCGTACTGCAGCCGGGCCATCCGATAGTCTTGCGTGACCGCTTTCCAGTCCTCGGCGCCCGCAGCCTGCTTCACCTTGGCGAGCAGGATCGAGATTTCACCGATCTGCTGCTTCTTTCCAGGATGCGCCGACGCGTAGGTTTCTATTGTTTTTACGTACCCGTCGATGCTCGCGACCACGGCGTCCTTGATGCTAGCGTCGATCTTGACGAGATCGGCGGTCGCGTCGACCTTCGTGCCGGCCTTCAGGAAGTAGGAGTCGGCAAGCTGCACCCACTCGCCGCGCGGCGCCTTCACGATCTCAGCGG
>DATKFK010001091.1:0-4508 GCA_035544375.1 Thermoanaerobaculia bacterium | reverse complement strand
ATGCCGTAGGCGAAGTCGAGATCGTGGCTGCGCTGGAACTCGCCCCACTGCGCCGGCGTGGCGATCTCTTGCAGCAGCTCCTCGACGATCGGCGGCTCGAGGCGCGGCCAGCGCGGCACCGCTTCGAGCGCGCCGTGGCGGCGGATGCGGGGCTCGCGCCCCGCCGCCAGGTGGAGGTCCGAACCGTTGAGCTCGCGGAGTCCGCGCAGCAGGTCGAGCAGCCCAGCCATGGCAGATTCCGGCGCGCCTCCCCTCAGGCGGGGATCTTGGCCGGATCCTCGGCCTGGAGAATCGCTTCTTCGCGAGTGATGATGCGGTTCTTGACCAGCTCGGCGAGCGAGGCGTCGAGCTGCACCATGCCGTGCGTGGCCCCGGTCTGCAGGATGGAGCGGATCTGAAACGTCTTGTTCTCGCGGATCAGGTTGGCCGCCGCCTTGGTGACGATCAGCACCTCGATCGCCGGCACCCGGCCCCGGCCGTCGGCGCGCATGACCAGGCGCTGCGAGACGACGGCGCGCAGCGACTCGGAGAGCATGGTGCGGATCTGCGCCTGCTGGTTGGGCGGGAAGACCCCGAGCACGCGGTTGATGGTGCGGACGGCGTTGTTGGTGTGCAGCGTCCCCAGCACCAGGTGCCCGGTCTCGGCGGCGGTGATGGCGAGCGCGATGGTCTCCAGGTCGCGCAGCTCGCCGATGGCGATGACGTCGGGATCCTCGCGCAGCGCCGCGCGCAGCGCGCGGGCGAAAGAGGAGCTGTGCGGGCCGACCTGGCGCTGGTTGACCAGCGAACGCCGTGACGGATGCAGGCATTCGATCGGGTCCTCGACGGTGATGATGTGATCGGCGCGGGTGTCGTTGACGATGGCGAGCAGCGCCGCGAGCGTTGCGGACTTGCCGCAGCCGGAGGGCCCGGTGATGAGCACCATGCCCTGGTGCAGGTCGGCCAGGCGCGCGAGCGATTCGGGAAGGCCGAGCGAAAGCAAGGTCGGTGGCTCCGACGGGATGCTGCGGAACACGGCGTCGACGCCGCGCTGCTGGCGGTAGGCATTGGCACGGAAGCGAGCGCTGCCGGGCAGGCTGTAGGCGAAATCGACCTGGCCGCGGCGGGCGAGCAGGGCGCGCTGGTTGTCGTCCAGCGCCGCCTCGATCATGCGCGCCGTCGCCGGCGGCGGCAGCGGCTGCGGATGGAGGTCTTCGAGGCGGCCGAGCAGGCGCACGCCGACCGGCGCGCCGCTGTGGATGTGGATGTCGCTCGCGCCGCGCTCGACCGCCAGCTGCAGCAGCGCGTCGAGCTGCTGCCGCCCGCCGGCGGCGGGCGACCAGGGCGGCGAGGCCGCCGGGGTCACCGCCGGTGCGGCCTCTCCCGCCGCGCCCACCGCCGCCGCGTCCGCGACCACCTGTGTGCCCGAGGTCGCCCCGCCTCCGCTCGCCGCCGGTGCGCCCCCTGCCGATGCTCCCGCCGCAGCGCCGTCTCCGGCCGCCGTGGCGTCTCCGGCTGCCGCCGTTTCTGCCGCCGGGCCAGCTGCCGCCGCCGGACCGGCCGCCGCCGAGGCGCGGCGCTTCTGCAGATAGTCGCGCTGCACCAGGAGCAGCTGGTCGACCTGGCGCTGCGTGAGATAGCCCATCTCGATCAGGATCTCGGGCAGCTGGCGCCGTCCGCCGGCCAGCGCGTGCAGGCCGTGCACCTCGTCGAGCTGGCTGGCGGTGATCAGCTTGTAGTGCAGCGCCAGCCGGCCGAACAGCAGCTCCTCTTGCCCGGAGGTCATGGGGCGACTTTATCGCAGGACCCGCGGCGCCACCCGGCGCTGTATCCTCCTCCCTGCCGGCGGGCCTGTCCCGCCATGGCCTGGCAGCACGCCGCCCGCTCCCGTGTGTCCCGGCGCCACCGCCGGCGCGCACAGAGGTACCGTAGGAGTCGGCGCTCCGAGTTGCCGCCCCACGCGCCCGCCGCGTCGAGCCCGCGGGCGTCCCGCATCGCGTGTCAGCCCAGGAGAAGAGCACATGGCCGAGCCGCACCAGCAGATCGATCCGTCGCGACAGGTGGGGCAGGGATACGCGGGCCGGGCGCTCGCCCTGATGCTGGCGCTGTTCGCGCTCGCGCTGCTGCTGGTCACGGCCAGGGACCAGCCGCCGGCGCCGCGCCCGGCCGGCGCGCCGCCCGGCGAGTTCTCCGGCGAGCGGGCGCGCGAGGTGCTGCGGCGCCTGGTCGGCGACGGCACGCCGCATCCGGTCGGCAGCGCCGGGGACGACCGAGTGCGGCAGGTCATCACCGGCACGCTTGCCAGCCTCGGCTACCAACCCCGCGTCGAAGAGGGCTTCGCCTGCCACTGGGGCGGCAGCTGCGGGCGGGTGCGCAACGTCGTGGCGGTGCTCGACGGCCGCGAGCCCGGAGCGGCGGTCGCGCTCGTCGCCCACTACGACTCGGTCGGCGCCGGCCCCGGCGCCTCCGACGACCTGGCCTCGGTGGCGGCGATCCTCGAGATCGCACGCGCCCTCAAGGCCGGCCCGCCGCCGCGCCACCCGGTCGTCCTGTTGCTCGACGAGGGCGAGGAGGCCGGGCTGCTCGGCGCCGCGGCCTTCGAGGAGTCGAGCCCGGAGGCGTCGGCGGTCAAGGCGGTCGTCAACCTCGAGGCGCGCGGCAGCAGCGGATCGAGCTTCATGTTCGAGACCAGCGGCAGCGACGGCTGGCTGATCTCGGCCTGGGCCCCGCGCGCGCCGCGTCCGGTCACCACCTCGCTCGCCGCCGCCATCTATGCCCAGCTGCCCAACGACACGGACCTGACGATCTTCAGGCACTACCACGTGCCGGGCCTCAACTTCGCTTTCATCGGCGACGCGACCCACTACCACACCCCGGCCGACAACCTCGCCAATGCCTCGCTCGCCAGCCTGCAGCATCAAGGCGACTCCGCGCTGGCCGCGGTCACCGGCCTGGCGGATGCCGCCGGCCTGGCGAACCCGCCGGCCGGCAACCTGGTGTTCTTCGACCTGCTGGGGGCAGGCGTCGTGCGGTGGCCGCTCGGCTGGTCGCTGGGAATGGCGGTGGCAGCCCTGCTGCTGATCCTGGCGGCGACGGTGATCGCCCTGTCTCGCCGCACCCTGGGCGGCGGCGAGCTCGTGCTCGGCCTGCTGGCGGTGCCGGCGATGCTGCTGGCGACCGCGCTTTTGGGGTTCGGCCTGTCGCTGGCTCTCCGCGCCGCGGGCACCCTCGCGGTCTACTGGCTGGCGCACCCGCTGCCGGCGCTCACGGCCTTCTGGCTGCTGCCGCTGGCGCTGGTGGCGGCCATCGCCTCGATGCTGGGGATGGGCCGGCGCTCGGCGCAGCTGGGAATGTGGGCCGGGATCTGGATCGTCTGGGCACTGCTGGCGGTGGCGCTGGCGGTGCTGGCGCCGGCGACGAGCTACGTCCTGGTGGCCCCGGCCCTGGTGGCCGGGATCTGCGGCATCCTGGGGCGAGTCTGGCGCGGCGGCGGACCGGCGGGAGCGCCGGCGGCCCTGTGGACGGCGACGATCGTGCCTGGGGTCGCGGCGGCCGTGCTGTGGTGGGGCGTGCTGCCGCCCGTCTACGACGGCCTGGGGGTGCCCGCGCTCCCGATCATCGCGACACTGCTCGCCATCCTGCTCGCCACCATGGCGCCGTTGATCGCCGGCGGCGGGTGGCTCGGCCGCCGGCTGTGGGCGGTGGCGCTGGCGTTGACCGTGGTCGCGGCGCTGGCGGCGCTGGCGCAGCCGCGCTACTCGCGCCGGTCGCTGCAGCCCATCACCTACACCTTCTACCAGGACGCCGGCGCCGGCACGGCGAGCTGGGTGGTCCGCGCGCTGCCGCCGCTCCCGGGAGCGGTGCTCAAAGCCGCGCAGTTCGGGCCGCCGGGGCCGTCGTTCCCCTGGTCGTCGGCGGGCTCGCCGAGCCGCAGCGCGCCGGCGCCGCCGCTCGCTGCCGCCGCGGCCCCGGCACCCGAGGTGCAGGTGCTAGAGAACACCGTCGCCGGCGGCCGCCGGCACCTGCGCCTGCGCTTGATCTCGCGCCGCGGCGCCCAGGTCGGCGCCATCTGGGTGCCGGCCCGGGCAAACCCGGGCCCGGTGACGATCGAGGGCCACCGGGTGCCGGAGACCGGCTGGCGGCGCGGCAAGCCGCAGCTGGGGGCGAGCGATTGGCTGCAGTACAGCGACGTCACGCTGCCGCCCGCCGGCTGCGAGATCGACATGGTGCTCGGCGAGACCGGGCCGCTCCAGCTGTACGCCGTGGACTCGACGCCCGGCCTGCCGCCCGCCGGCGCCTCCCTGCTGGCGGCGCGGCCGCCGACGGCGGTGCCGTTCCAGCAGGGGGACACGACCCTGGTGAGCCGGAAGCTCGGGATCTGATTGCGTTCGCGAGACGTGTTGAAGGTCTGAAGATCCGCGGCGGAACGAGGCGCGGGGCCCCGGGGCTGGATGCAACCTCGAGGGCGCCCGCGCCGGCAGGATCGGAAGGTTACTTGGACTTCATCGGGGCGGCGGCGTCGATCGAGT
>DATKFK010001090.1:0-18329 GCA_035544375.1 Thermoanaerobaculia bacterium | reverse complement strand
GTCGCGCATCCCGAAGCGGCCGCCACGCTCGAGGCGGCGCTGCACGATGCCACCAGGCTCCAGGTCACCGTGGCGCAGCGCGAGCTGCACCAGGCAGCCGCGCGCGCCGAGCGCCTGGAGCTGCAGGTGGCGGCCCTCGAGGCACGCCTCGCCGCGATGGAGGCGAGCCGCTTCTGGAAGCTGCGGAACCAGTGGTTCCGGGTCAAGGGGTGGCTCGGGATCAGGCCGGGGTGAGCGGCCAGCCCGTCGGCGATCTCCTGCCGGGACTGTATTTCCTCGCGCTCGGCGCCGGGCTGGCGGCGGCCCTCGGGCGCTGGTACGACCCGCTGCCGCGCTGGGCCGCCGCGCTCTTCGTCGCCTTGCCGCTGGCGCTGTTCTGGCAGGCCCTGGCCGCCGGCCGCATCCTGCTGCCGCTCGAGGTGCTGCGCGCCTACGTGCCGTTCCGCGAGCTGCCGCCGGACCCGGGCGGCGCGATCTTCCTGCAGCGCGACCTGGTGCACCAGATCGCTCCCTGGATCCTCGAGGTCAAGCGGGCGCTGCTCGCGGGACGCTGGCCGCTGTGGAACCGGCGGGCCGGCGCCGGCATGCCGCTGATGGCCGATCCGCAGAGCCAGCCGTTCCAGCCGCTGGTGCTGCTGGGCTATCCGTTCTCGGTGTGCCGGGCCGCCGCCGTCAGCGCCGCGCTCCGCGTCCACCTGGCGCTCGTCTTCACCTTCCTGCTGCTGCGGCGGCAAGGCCTGGGAGCGCCGGCGGCGCTGGCCGGCAGCCTGGCCTTCGCGCTCGGGAGCTTCCTGCAGCTGTGGCTCGGCTGGCCGATCGCCAACGCCGCCGCCTGGCTGCCGGTCGCGCTGTACGCGGCGGCGCTCTGCGGCCAGCGCGGCGCCGGCCGCGATTTCGCGCTGCTCGCCGGGGCGGCGGCGGCGCTGCTGCTCGCCGGGCATCCCGAGACCATGCTCTACGCCCTGGCGCTTCTGGCCCTGTTCATCGGCAGCCTGGCCGCCGAGCGGCGTTCCGGCGAGCGCCGGCGGCTGCTCGCCGGCGCCGGTCGCCGCTCCGCAAACGAGGTCCTGGGGGGTCTAGTCGCAGGGCGCCGGCACTTCCTACGGGTCGGGGTGGCGCTTCTGGTCGCGGCCGGCATCGCCGCGCCGCCGCTGCTGCTGGCCCGCCGCTACCTGCCGGCCACCGCCCGCGCCGAGCAGCTCCGCTGGCAGCTGGCGCGGCGGCCGCTCGCGGCGCTGTGGGACGATCTGGGCAAGCCGGAGGTCCTGGCCGGGTGGGGCCGGCGGTCGGAGTCGCGGCTGCTGCTCACCGCCGCGCCCCGCGCCCTGGGCGATCCGGTGGCCGGCTACCGCGGCGACACCAACTACTTCGAGGACGCCTCCGGTTTTGCCGGCACCGCCACGCTGCTGGCGGCGCTGCTGGCAGTGCCCGCGGCGGCCGGCGCGCCGCTCGCCGCTGGGAGCCGTCCGGGCCGGCTGCCGCAGGAGCGCCTGATGCTGCTGGTGCTGGCAGCGAGCCTGTTGTCGCTCGCCCAGCCCCCCGGTTTCGACAACCTGCTGGCGCGGCTGCCGATCGCCGGTTCTACCGCCGCCCATGCCAACGGGCGCCTACAGCTTCTCGTCGGCTTCTGCCTCGCCTATCTCGCCGCCTGCCAGGTGGAGCGCTGGACGCGCGGCGCGCCGCGGCCGGGGCCGGCGGCGGTGACCGTGGCCGCGCTGGGGCTGGGCGGCCTGCTGGCCTGGGGCTACCTGGGACACGGCCTTGCCGGCCTTGGTTGGCGGCAGGATGCGTACCGCCTGCGCTGGCTGTGGACGCAGGCGGCGGTGCTGGCGGCGGCGGCCGTGGCGCTGGCTGGGATGGCAAAGAGGGCGGCGACCGGCGGCGGGGCCGGCGTAGAGACCGGTGGAGGGGCTGGCGGCGGGACAGGAGGTGCAACCGGAGACGCAACCGGGAGCGCGACCGGCGGCGGGGCCGGGGGTGCGACCGGCGGCGGCCTGAGCCGTGGCCCGCGGTCGCCGGGCGCCGGGCTGGCGTCCCGCCGCTGGGTGGCTTGGGCGTTCTGCGCGCTGGTGGGGGGCGAGCTCCTGGCCCTCAACGGGCGCGCCAACCCGGCGGCCCCCGAGCGCCTTGCCTTCCCGGTCACGCCGCCGGTGGCTTTCTTGATGCGGCACCTGGGGAGCGGCCGCATGGTCGGCATGGCGAAGAGCTTCCCGGCCAACTTCCCGGCCTTCTATGGTCTCGACGACGTGCGGATCGACAACCCGGCCGCGCCGGATGCCTACGGGTTGGTCACCGCCGGGCTCGGGCCGCGGCACGCGCTCGAGCCGCTCTTCGGGCACCCCGGCCATCCGCTCTACGACTTTCTCGGCGTGCGCTACGTCGTCACCCAACCCGGCGACGCGCTGCCGCTGCCGCTGGCATTCAAGGGCGCGGCCGGGTGGGTGTTCGCGCGGCCGCGGCCGCTGCCCCGCCTGTTCCTTCCCGAGCAAATCGAGGTGGACCAAGGCCAGTGGGAGAAGGGCTGGCTGGACGGCAACGACGATTTCGCCCGCCGCGCCCTGGTTTCGGTGCCGCGGCAGGTGGGGCGCCACTGGCGCGCGCTGCGGCCGGGAGAGTCGCGCGTCGCGGCCGGCGCGGTCGCGGCCGAGCGCATTCACGGCCGCGCGTCCCTGGCCGAGCGGCGGCTGCTCGCCGCAAGCGTCTACCAGGACGGCGGCTGGCAGGTGCTGGCTGGAGGGGCACCGGTCGCCGGGACGCTGGTCGACGGCGTCTTCGCCGGCGCCTGGCTGCCGGCGGGAGACCGGGACGTCGAGCTGATCTATCGTCCGCCGGGGTTCTTGGCGGGTTGTTTGCTTACTGCCTTGGCGACGGCGCTGGCCTGCGCCTGGTGGGTGCCGCGACCGACCACGACCCCGGTGCTATCCTGGAATCGTGATGGCGGCTGAGAACGACGAACAAGGAGTGTCGCGACTGGCGACCCTCGGAGCCGCGACTGGTGCCGACGTCCTGGGCGAGGCGGCGCTGTCGCTGCAGGCCCACGGGCGCATCGCTCTGTGCCAGATCGTGCGGACCGAGGGCTCGACCCCGGGAAAAGTGGGATGGAAGCTGGTCGCAAGGCCGGATGGGACGTTCTACGGCAACCTCGGCGGCGGGGCGTTCGAAGCCATGGTCAGGGCGGACGCCCAGCTGCTGCTGGCAGGCGAGCGCCGCGGGCCTCGGGCGGCGGCCGGCTCGTCCAGGCAGGGCACGTCCGCCCTGCGCTCGTCCCGCCGGCCTACGTCCGGGCAGGAGATGCGGTCCGACCGCGGCGACCGCGCGGGGCGCGGGTCGTCCCGGCTGCCGGCAGGCGAGGTGAAGCGCTACTACCTCACCGAGCAGGCGGTCCGCGGCGAGCCGACCGGCATGGTCTGCGGCGGCATGGTGGAGGTCTTCATCGAGGTGATCACGGTGGCGCCGGTGCTGGTGATCTGCGGCGGGGGCCCGGTGGGCCAGGCGCTGGCCGAGGCCGCCGGGTTGGCCGGCTTCGAGGCGCTGCTGGCGGACGATCGCGAGGCATTCCGGCGCCCCGAGCTGTTTCCGGAAGGCACCCGGCTGGCGGCGGTGGACCGCGACTACGGCCAGGACTTCCTGGCACCCGTGAGCCGGCGGGACCTCTTCGTCGCCGTGGTGTCGCGGTGCTGGGAGACCGACGTCTCGGCGCTGGCAGCGGTGCTGCGCCAGGCGCCGCCCCACCTGTGCTACCTGGGCCTGATGGGCAGCCGCCGCAAGGTGGCGCGGGTATGCGAGGAGCTGGCCCGGCGTGGCTTCGAGCTGTCCGGGGTGCCCCTGCGCGCGCCGATCGGACTGCCGATCGGCGGCGACAGCCCCGGCGAGATCGCGATCTCGATTCTGGCGGAGGTGATCGAAACTCGTCATGAGCCGTATCTTTCAGTGCAATCGACGCAATCATCATCCTCGGTGTCGCAACCGTCGCGGATGGCTTGACCGGCCGCGGTCGCGGCGGCTCGCCGCGTCGTTGATCCTCGCGGCGGCCATCGCCGCATCGCGGTGCCACCCGGCCGCCGCCGCGCCGGGGCCCGGTCCGGTGGCGGCGCCGGTGCCCTCCGATCAGCCCGTGGCCTCGGCGCCGCAGCTCCCGCCCGGCGACGCGGCGGCCACGCCGGCGGCGCAGCTCCCGGACGGCGAGCCGGCGCCCGCCGCGCCGCCGGCCACCAGCACCTCGCCGCCGGTCGCCGCGGTGTCTTCCGGCTGGGAGACCCTGCCGATCTGGGGCGCCGACGTGCGCAGCATGGCGGTCGCTCCCGACGACCCGGACCTGGTGCTGGCCGGCACCACCACGGGCCAGCTGTACATCTCCCGCAACGGCGGCGCCTCCTGGGCCGACGCCGGCGCGCCGCTCCCCTTCGCCGGCTGGGTGGTGAGCGCCCTGCGCTGGGACCCCAACCACGCCGGCCGGTTGTGGGTGGCGTTGTGGGGCGTCTGGGGAGGCGGCCAGGTGGCGGTTTCGGACAACCTGGGCAAGAGCTGGGCGGCACGCTCCAAGGGCCTGCCCGAGGAGCCGGTCTACTCGCTGGCGCTGGCGCCCGGACGCGACGGGCACCTGTTCGCCGGCACCCTCTCCGGCGTCTACGGCAGCGACGACGGCGGCGGCAGCTGGCGGCAGCTGACCGGCGCCGAGGCCGACATCCAGAAGGTCACCAGCCTGGTGGTGGACCCGACCCGGCCGGACACCGTCATCGCCGGCACCTGGCGGCGCGCCTACCGCAGCGACGACGCCGGCCACACCTGGACCGGGATCTTCGAGGGCATGGTGCTCGACACCGAGATCTTCAGCTTCACGCCGGTGCCCGAGCACCCGGGCGAGATCTGGGCGTCGTCGTGCGGCTGGGTGTACCAGACGGTGGACCACGGCGATCACTGGGTCCGCTTCAAGGACTTCGACGAGCGCCGCACCCTGAGCTTCGCCGTCACCCCCGACGGGCGGCTGCTGGCCGGCACGGTGGCGGGCGTCTACACCTCCGCCGACCGCGGCAAGAGCTGGCGGCGGCTGAGCGATCCGGCGCTGTCGGTGAGCGCCATCGCCTACCATCCGGCGCGCCCCAACCGCATCCTGATCGGCACCGAGGGCTCCGGCATCTGGATCTCCACCAACGGCGGCGTCGACTTCTTCCGCTCCAGCCGGGGCATGGCCGCGACGCGGGTCGGCGCCCTGGCGCTGGCCGGCGACGACCTGCTGGCGGCGGTCAACCACGCCGGCCCGCTCTCGGGCATCTACGTCTCGCATGACCGCGGCAAGAGCTTCGACGGCGACTTCAAGCCGCTGCCGACCGTCCTCGATCTCGCGCTCTACGGCGGCCGCGCCTACGCGGCCACGACCGGGGGCCTGTTCGAGCGCCGCGGCGCCGACTGGCACCGGCTGCCCGAGCTCGGCACCCAGCGCGTCGAGCAGCTGCTGGTCGAGGAGGGCGCACCGCCCCCGCCGCGGGCGCCGGCCGCCGGAACGCCGCCGCGGGCGCCAGCGGGCGCGAGGCTCGTGGCCCGCACCTGGCAGGGCATCTTCGAGCTCGAGAAAGGCGTCTTCGTGCGGCGCGCCTGGAAGCACGGGGCGCCGCGGTCGACCGCCTTTTACGACGGCGCCCTGTGGGTGAGCGATGCGGACGGCGTCTACCAGCTGACCCGCGACGCCAACCACACGGTCGCGGCGCCCTTCGCCGGCGGCCACCTGCACCGGCTCGGCGAGCAGCTGCTGCTCTCCGGGTCGGGCGGCGCCTGGACGCGGATGGCTCCAAGCAACGCGGGCGAGGCGGGCGCCCCGGGCGGCGCGCGCGACGCGGGTGGAGCGGGCGGAGCGGGCGGCGCGGGCGAGGAATGGGTGCAGCTCACCGCCGAGCCCACCCGGATCGTGCCGACCGGCGACAGCCGTTTCGCGGCGGTGATGCTGAGCGGCGACGTGATGCGCCTCTACGACCGGGAGCGCCGCAAGTTCCGCGTCATGCCGGTGCCGGTGCCGGCGCGAGACGTGGTCGCCGCCCTGGTGATGGACGGCAAGCTGCTGTTGGCCACCTCCGGCTACGGCGTGGTGGTCCACGACCTCGATTAGAAGCTACGCGAAGGGGAGGGGGCGTCCCGTCAAGGTCCGGGTCGCCCGGCAGTCCTCGTGCTCATTTGAAGTAGCCATTGATGTCGAGGATGAAGTGCACCGTGCCTCCCGAGTCGGTTTGCACCCTTAGCGAGCCCAGGCCGTCCTCGCCGAGGGCGACGACCGCGTTGTTGCCGCGGGTCTGACCCAGCCGGTAGTTGATATTGCTGGTCGCAGGCAGCGGCTGGTCGCCCGGGTAAAGGCGCAGGTCCCCCGGCGCGGCGCCGCCGGTGACGGTGACGTTGACCGAAATGGCCTTGGCGTCGACCGGCACGCCGCAGGCCCCGGCGAGCGCAAACAGGCGATTGCCGGCCGGTTGCAGGGCCGGGCCGCCGAGCGGGCCGGGGGCGTTCCGCGTATCGATCAGCCGGCAGGGGGTCAGGGTGTAGAACTGCAGCGCCGGCGGCGGGCTGGCCTGGCAGGCGCTGGCGATGTTCACCGAATCGACGTACCAGCCCACGACGCTCGCGGTGAAGTCGTCGCCCTCGTGCCAGCGCAGCTGCAGGCTCTGGCCGGCGAAGCCGGAGAGGTCGGCGACCACCTGCTTCATGGCGCCGATCGTGCCCCCGCACCAGGCGGGCAAGCCCCTGATCGGGTTGTCGTAGAAGGGGCTCGCGGTGCCGTTGAAGCCGCCGCTGCGGAACGCGGCGAGGGGGAAGACCGTCCAGGTGCTGCCGCCGTCGGTCGAGGTCTCGAGGGTGCCGGCGTCGTAGCACTGGAGGACGTCCCCGTCGAAGGCATAGGTATGCCAGAAGCTCAGCGTCATCCCTGCCTGCGCCGACAAGGGGGGAGTGACCAGGACCCGGTCGGAGGTGGACGGCAGGTCGGTCGAGAACCAGGAGTGGATCGGACTCTGCGACTGGTCCGTGGACAGCTCCCAATCGATGCCCCCCGACAGGGCGCGATGGGTCCATCCCGCGTTGTCGAAGCCGAGGCCCGAGAGCGTCCCCTCGAACGTGTCGGAGAAGGCGACCGGTCCCGTCGGCATGGCGCTCATGTGCGACGTGTTGCGGTCCTCGGCCCCGTTGCTGGCGTCGACCGCGCGGACGATGTAGTAGTAGGTCGTGCTGCCGTTGATGCCCGTGCCGTCGGCGAAGCTCGTGCCGACAAGGCCGGTCGCCACCCGGTCGCCGGCGTTGGGCACGAACGCGGGGTTGCTCGACCGGTAGACGTTGTAGGTGACCGGTCCGGCGCAGATCGGGGTGGCGGGCGCCCACGAGACGTCGAGCGTGCAGCCGCTCATGCCGGCATTCGACACCGCCGCGACGCCGTTGAAGCTGGGGGGCAGCGTGCAGACCCCGGTGGCGGTCGCTTGCACGCAGCCCGAGGGGGGCGATTCGCAATTGCCGGTTAAGTCCAGGCCGGTGACCTGGTAGGCGTAGGTCACCGTGCCCGAGACCGAGTTGTCGGTGAACGGGCTGCCCGCCACCGCGGCGCCGGTCCGCATGAAGGCGCCGTGCGAGGCGCAGGTGCCGATGGCGCTGTAGACGTTGAAGGCCGAGGCGGCGGGAGAGCCGTTGCCCCAGGTGACCTGGACCTGGTTGAGATTGCTGGCGGTGGCGGTCCCGATCGCCGGCGCACCCGGCGGCGTGCAGGCGAGGTCCTGGATGTTGGCGGTCCAGATTTCCTCGAAGCCGTTGACGTTGCGGCGGTCCGTCCAGCTGGGAAAGAAGCGGCCGGCATAGCCGGAAAGGCCGATGTAGTCGCCATACTGGTTGCCCAGGTCGGCATTCCCCGTCGTCTCGTCGGTCGGCGCGGAGGTGATCTTGATGGGAGACCTCCAGGTCTGGCCGCCGTCGAAGGAGGACTGGTACCAGATGTCGGTCTTGAGCCGTCCGGGATCGTCGACCGTGTCGTAGTAGACGACGCCGAGGGCGCCGGTTTGCGGATCGACGTTGAGCCAGGGAAAGAACTGGTCGTTGAGCGAGGGCTGGTTGTTGATCATCCGCGGCGCCGACCAGGTGGCGCCGCCGTCGGCCGAGCTGGCGAACCAGATCCGGGTCTTGCACGTGGAGGACGGGTTGAAGCTCGGCTCGTCGCCCGGCGCCGTGCAGCCGGCTTCTCCCGAAAGGTCGTTCCAGGTCACGTAGACGGCGTTGTGAGTGAGATCCTGGTAGGTGCCGGTGGTGGCATAGATCAGCGCCCGCCGATAGTTGTCGGCCGGGATGCCGATGTCGAAGCTGCCGAAGGTGCTCGCCACCGCGACCGGCAGGCTGAAGGTGGCGCCGCCGTCCGTCGAACGGACGGTCCAGATCTTCTGGCTGCCGGTGTCCGGCCAGGTGCCGAAGACCACGCCGGCGCGGTTGGTCTTGACGTCGCCGCCGATCCCGGTGCCGGTGGTTTCGGCGCCGCTCACCAGGACCGGCGCCTGCCAGCTGCCGCCCGAGCGCCGGCTGATGAACACCGGCTGGTCGTTGTGCCAGATGACGTAGAGGTTGTCCTTGTACGGCGAGGAGTTGGAGTGGTCTCCCCAGAGCATCTCCTTGTCGGTGAAGCCCTGGTTCCCCGACAGGGTGGTGTCGAACGTCCAGGTGGCACCGTTGTCGGTCGACTTGTAGGCGCGCAGCTGCAGCGTGGTGACGAAGGCGTCGATGCCGATGGTCACCGACCAGGCGGTGCCGTCGGACGTCCAGTCCACGGTCGGATCGGAGTGGAAGGCGTCGCCTTGAATCAGCGTCAAGGTCGTCTGGCCCCAGGTGGCGCCGCCGTCGGTGGAGTAGTACTCCGCCTGGGCGCCATTGCCGCCGATGTTGTTCGAAGCGGAGATGATCCTGGTCGCATCCAGCGGGTCGACGCTGATGCTCGACTCGCTGCGCGGATCGGGCTCCGCACCCGAGATGCGCAGGTCGGCGCCGATCGTGGGGCTGCCCTCTCCCGCGGCCGGCGGCGGCGCTCCCGGGCGCACGCCCAGCGTGCCCGGCTGCAGGTCCTGGTGGGTGACCATCCATTCGTGGGCTTCGCGCAGCACCAGCGGATAGCCGCCCGTCCGGTCGCCGGCGAGCTTGGGCGCGGGGTGGTTCTTGCGCCAGAGCACCCGCAGCCACGGGGGCAGCGGCAGCTTGTCGTTCTGCTCGGAGGTGCGCAGCAGCGAGAAGTCCTGGTTGGCGGCGATCAGCCGGGCCAGGGCGCTGTCCGGCCGCACCCGGTCCCGCGAGAGCTGCTTGTCGAGCGAAGGCCACTCCGCCGACGCGGCAGCAGGAACGAAGGCGGCGGCAAGCAGTGCCAGGACCGCCAATTTGGCGACGTTGACCTGCGATCCGATACGCACGGCGTAGGACCTCCCGGGGTGATGTCTGTTGGTGCTCAACTATCAATAATACACTATTTGATGGCCGAAACGCCAGCGCAATAGCCGAAGAAGGCTGGGCCGATGGCGCAAGGTCGCCCTAAATAGCGATGGCGAAAGGAGGAAGGTCGCCAAGAAGACATTGAACGTCGAGGGGAAGAGGCCGCGCCTCATGGCATGGGCTTTGCCACTCTCGAAGACCGCGAGCACCCGAGCCGGCCTCCCGGCAGCTCCGGGGAGGCTTTCGACGTGGACCGGTTGAGAATTGCACAGGTAGCGCCTCTCTACGAGAGCGTTCCACCGCAAGGCTACGGGGGCACCGAACGGGTGGTGTCCTACCTCACCGAGGAGCTGGTGCGGCAGGGTCACGAGGTGACGCTCTTCGCCAGCGCCGACTCGTCCACCTCGGCGCGCCTGGTGCCGGGCTGCAAGCGCTCTCTGCGCCTCGATCCCGGCTGCGTCGACCAGCTCGCTCACCACCTGGTCATGGTCGAGGAGGTCTACCGGCGGGCCGCCGAGTTCGACCTCATCCATTTCCACATCGATTACCTGCACTTCCCCATCACCAGGCGCCAGCGCGTGCCCAACCTCACCACCCTGCACGGGCGGCTGGACATCCCCGACCTGGTGCCGCTGTACCGCGAGTTCCGCGACATGCCGGTGGTCTCGATCTCCAACGCCCAGCGGCGGCCGCTGCCGTGGCTGGACTGGCGCGCCACCGTCTACCACGGCCTGCCGGAACAGGCTTTTTCGTTTCATGCTCGCGGCCCGGGCCCCGATCCCGGTGGCCGCTACCTGGCCTTCCTCGGGCGTGTCTCGCCGGAGAAGGGCCTGGACGCCGCGATCGAGATCGCTCGCCGCACCGGTCGCACCCTGCGCATCGCCGCCAAGGTGGACCGCGCCGACGAAGAGTACTTCGCGCGCCGGATCATGCCGCTGCTGTGCCCGCCGCAGGTCGAGTTCCTGGGCGAAGTCGGCGGCGACGAGAAGCTCCGCCTGCTCGCCGGCGCCGATGCCCTGCTGTTCCCGATCGACTGGCCGGAGCCCTTCGGCCTGGTCATGATCGAGGCCATGGCCTGCGGCACGCCCATCATCGCCAGAAACCGCGGCTCGGTGGCGGAGGTGATGGCGGACCCGCGCGCCGGCTTCGCCTACGCGACGACCGACGAGGCGGTGGCGGCGGTCGCGCGCCTGCCGGAGCTGACGCGGCGCGGTTGCCGCCAGGCCTTCGAGGACCGCTTCACGGCGGCGCGCATGGTGGAGGACTACCTGCGGGTCTACCGCGCCCTGCTCGTGGAGGAGCGCGATGCAGTCGCCTGAGCCGGTTCCCGAGAAGTACTACATCGTCGCCACCGCGGCGCGCGGCGCCGACGAGCGCACGCGCGTCCTCAAGGAGGGCGAGAGCTTCGGCGTCTTCGACCGCAGCGGCACCATCCCGGCGGGCGGCAAGGGCGAGCTGGGGCTCTACCACGAGGGGACCCGCTTCCTGAGCCGCTTCGAGCTGCTGCTCGCGGACCGGCCGCTGCTGCTGCTGGCCGCGGCCGCCGACCGTGACCACGCGCTGATCACCAACCTCACCAATCCCGATCTGTGGGACGGCGGGCGGATCGCGCTGCAGCGAGACAGCATCCACCTGCTCGGCACCGGGATGTTGTGGCAGGCGGCCTACTACCTGCGGCTGCGGGTGCGCAACTACGCCATGACCGCGGTGGACCTGCGGTTGCGGCTGCTGTTCGCCGCCGACTACGCCGACCTCTTCGAGGTCCGCGGCACGCCCCGGCAGCGCCGCGGCAGGATGCTCGAGCCGGTCGTCGGCAGGTCCTCGGTGGTGCTCGGCTACCAGGGGCTCGACGGCCGCGTGCGGCGCACGCGCATCACCTGGAGCCCGGTGCCGGCCGAGCTCTCGGATGGCGCGGCCCTGCTGCACCGGCGGCTGCTGCCGCGGGAGGAACAGGTCATCGCGGTGACGGTCGGCTTCGAGGCCGGCGCGGAGGCGCCGGCGGCGATCACCTTCGGGCGCGCCGCCGCCCGCGCCGCCGCCGGGTTGCGCCGGCGCGACGCCGCCCAGGTGTCGATCAAGAGCTCGAACGAGCAGCTGGACGAATGGATCGATCGCTCGAGCGCGGACATCCGGATGATGACGACCGACACCGGCCACGGGCTCTATCCCTACGCGGGCATCCCCTGGTTCAGCACGGTTTTCGGGCGCGACGGCATCATCACCGCCCTGTCGACGCTGTGGATGGATCCGGACCTGGCGCGCGGCGTCCTGGGCTTCCTCGCCCGTCACCAGGCCGCCGCGAGCGATGCCGAGCGCGATGCCGAGCCGGGCAAGATCCTGCACGAGATGCGTGCGGGGGAGATGGCGGCGCTCGGGGAGGTGCCGTTCGGCTGCTACTACGGATCGGTCGATGCGACGCCGCTGTTCGTCTTGTTGGCGGGGGAGTACTGGGCGCGCACCGCCGACCGCGAGCTGCTGGCGACGATCTGGCCCCACGTCGAGCGCGCGCTGGCCTGGATCGACGACTACGGCGACGCCGACGGCGACGGCTTCGTCGAGTACTCGCGGCGCTCGTCGCAGGGCCTCGCCAGCCAGGGATGGAAGGATTCCGGCGACTCGATCTCGCATCGCGACGGCAGCCTGGCCGAGGGGCCGATCGCTCTCTGCGAGGTCCAGGCCTACGTCTACGCGGCGCGGCGGCGCGCCGCGGAGCTCGCCGCGGCGCTCGGCAAGCGGCAGCGCGGCGGCGAGCTGCTGCAGCAAGCCGAGGACTTGCGGCGGCGCTTCGAGGAGGTCTTCTGGTGCGAGGACCTGGCGACCTACGCGCTCGCCCTGGACGGCGACAAGCGGCCCTGCGCGGTGCGCGCCTCCAACGCCGGGCACTGCCTCTACGGCGGCATCGCCTCGGCCGAACGCGCCGGACGCGTCGCCGCCACGCTGACCGCGGCCGGTTCCTGCTCGGGCTGGGGCATTCGCACCCTCGACGACGGCGAGGCGCGCTACAACCCGATGTCGTACCACAACGGGTCGGTATGGCCGCACGACAACGCCCTGATCGCCGCCGGCCTGGCCCGCTACGGGTTGCGGGAAGCCGCCGCCAAGGTATTCGGCAGCCTCTTCGCCGCCAGCGTCTTCGTCGACCTTCACCGCATGCCCGAGCTGTTCTGCGGCTTCCCGCGCCGCCCGCACGAGGGCCCCACCCTCTATCCGGTAGCCTGCGCGCCGCAGGCCTGGGCCGCGGCGGCGGTCTTCCTGCTGCTGCAATCCACCCTCGGCCTGATCGTCGACGCGCCCAACCGGCGGCTCTGCCTCGACCGCCCTGAGCTGCCGCCGATCATGAAGCGCCTGGAGGTCCGCAACCTGCGGATCGCCGGCGCGAGCCTGGACCTCACCTTCCGCCGGCATCTCCGTGACGTCGGCGTCACCGTCGAGCGCAAGGCGGGCGAGCTCGAGGTCGTGGTCCGCAAGTAGCGGCGGGCCGCGCGGGCCGGCGGAATAAATCCGCCGCCGGGCGGTCTCCAAGGGTGCAGGGAGCCGCCGGCGGCCGCGCCGTGCTGGTATCCTTGACCGAGGCCGGCTTGCCCGCGATTCCGATCCCATTCCCGCACATCCGCTTCGCGGAGGCAACGGCGCCGATCAAGATGCCACGGACACTCGACGAGGAAGGCCGTCGCGGCCGCTTCGAGGCGGCGGTGCTGCCGCATCTCGATGCGGCCTACAACCTGGCCCGGTGGCTGACGCGCCATGACGACGATGCCGAGGACGTGGTACAGACCGCCTGCCTGCGGGCGTTGCGTTTCTTCGACGGCTTCCAGGGGGGCAACCCGCGCGGCTGGCTGCTCACGATCGTCCGCAACACGTTCTACAGCTGGGTGTCGCGGCGCGGCGAGCACGAGCTGGTCACGCCGTTCGACGAGGAGATCCACAGCGCCGAAGTCCCCGGCGGCGATCCCGAGGCGGAGCTGTTGCGCAACGCCGACGCCGAGCTGCTGCGGCAGGGGTTCGCGGCGCTGCCGGTGCCCTTCCGGGAGGTGATGGTGCTGCGTGAGATCGAGGGACTGTCGTACAAGGAGATCGCGGCCATCGCCGGCATCCCGATCGGCACGGTGATGTCCCGCCTGGCGCGCGCCCGCCGCCATCTCCAAGACTTCCTGATCGCCGGCGGTGCGGTCGCGGGGAGCCGCCAGTGACCTGCACCGGCGACGGCGGCGAGCGGGAGTTGCAGATCACCGCCTATCTCGACGGCGAGCTCGACCTGACGAGCGCGCTCGATCTCGAGCGCCACCTCGAGGAATGCTCCCACTGCGCAGCGGTGCTCGGCGCCCAGCGTGCCATGCAGCAGGCGATCGGGAAGGCTGACCTGCGCTTTCACCCGACGGCACAGCAGGCCCGGCGCCTGCGGCGGGCGATCGGCGCGCCGGCGGCGCCGGCGGCGGCGTGGTGGCGGCAGCCGCAGCTGCGCTCGCTCGCGGCCCTGCTGCTGGTGGCCGTCGGGACGGTGGCCGGCTGGACCCTGGGGCGCCGCTGGCCGGGGGTGCCGGCAGCGGCAGCGGTGGCGGCGAAGGGGAGTGGAGCCGCGACCGGGGCGGCGCTGCCCGGGTCGGCCCTGCAGCCGGCGCCGCCGGAGATTGCCGAGCAGCTCCTGGCGAGCCACGTGCGCGGCCAGCTCGCGGGCCATCCCGAGGACGTCGCGTCGAGCGACCGCCACACCGTGAAACCCTGGTTCGCCGGCCATATCGACTACTCGCCGCCGGTCGTCGATCTCGCACCCCAGGGGTTCCCGCTGCGTGGCGGCAGGCTCGATTACGTCGGCGGCCGGCCGGTGGCGACACTGGTCTACCAGGCCGGCAACCATCTGGTCAGCGTCTTCGTCTGGCCCAGCGGCCCCGAGGCGGGCGCGGCAAGCGCGCGCGGCCCGGCCGGCGGGGTCGCGGCAAGCACGCGCCGCGGCTTCCAGCTGCGGAGCTGGTCGCAGTCCGGCATGACCTGGTGGGCGGTCTCCGAGGTCGCGGCGGACCGCCTCGACGAGCTCGTCCGCAGGCTGCGTGCCGAGCTCCCGCCGGCGCAGAACTAGCCGGCGGGCTGGCAGCCGCCGGTCCGTCCCACCGCATCCAATCCCCGAACCCTGCCCCCCTTGGGGAATATCTTCGCGCCGCCGCGGTCTAGGCGTGTGAACCGCCGCCGGACTGCAACCGGGGCGGTCGCCAAAAGGGAGGCAAAGATCATGGCCGGCAACGAAAAGGACCGGATTCTGTACGACCACAACCCGGACGGCATCGATCGCCGGGGCTTCTTGAAGTGCATGGCCTGGGCCGGCACCGGCACGTTCTGCGTGTTGCAGGGCGGAATCCTCAAGTCCTACGCCCTCGGCAGCGCGGAGGAGATCGGCAAGGCGGCGTCCCGCGGCGACCTGTGCTTCGTCCAGATCAGCGACAGCCACATGGGGTTCAACAAGCCGGCAAACCCGGATGTCGTGGCCACCATGAAGGCGGCGATCGACAAGATCAACGCCCTGCCGGTGGCGCCGGAGTTCCTGCTGCACACCGGCGACATCAGCCATCTCTCCAAGCCCGAGGAGTTCGACACCGTCGACCAGATCCTCAAGGGCGCGAGCGCCAAGGACGTTTTCTTCGTGCCGGGCGAGCACGACGTGCTGGACGACGACGGCAAGGGCTACCTCGAGCGTTACGGCAAGGGGAGCAAGGGCAGCGGCTGGCGCAGCTTCGACAAGAAGGGCGTGCACTTCATCGGCCTGGTCAACGTGATGAACCTGAAACAGGGCGGGCTGGGCTCGCTGGGACGCGAGCAGCTCGAATGGCTCGAAGACGACGTCAAGCACCTGAAATCGAGCACGCCGATCGTGGTGTTCGCGCACATCCCGCTGTGGACCGTCTATCCGGAGTGGGGTTGGGGGACCGACGACGGCGCCCAGGCCCTCTCCTACCTCAAGAAGTTCGGATCGGTCACGGTGCTCAACGGGCACATCCACCAGGTGATGCAGAAGGTCGAGGGCAACATCACCTTCCACACCGCCATGTCCACGGCGTTCCCGCAGCCGCAGCCCGGGAAGGCCGCCGGGCCGGGCCCGATGAAGGTGCCGGCCGAGCAGCTGCGCAGCCTGCTGGGCATCACCGACGTCAACTACGTCCGCAGCCGGCACTCCCTGGCCGTCGTCGACTCAACCCTGGGCTGAGCCGAGAACCTCCAAACAGCGCCGGGATGCATCCGGCCAATGCGAAAGGCAAAGAGCATGAATCGCCGTACTCTGTGTACCCTTGGTTTGACCGTGCTGTCGATGTTGGGTCCGGTCGCCGCCGCGCGCTCGCAGGCAGCGCCGGCGGCCGGTGTCGAGGTCCGGCTCGCGGGCGCCGCGGCCGCGCCGCATGCGCTCGAGGTCAAGATCGACAACTTCAGCTTCATTCCCGCGACGGTGACGGTTGACGTGGGGACGACGGTGACCTGGGTCAACCGCGACGACATCCCGCACACCGTCGTCAGTCCCGACAAGGTGTTCAAGTCGAAGACTCTCGATACCGACGACAAGTTCTCCTTCGTGTTCACCAAGGCCGGCCGCTATCCCTACTTCTGCTCGATCCACCCCAAGATGACCGGCGAAGTCGTCGTGCGGTAGGAGAGGAGACCCCGTGAATGCTTTCGACCTGAAGGCGGCGCTGCTGGCCAAGCATGCGCAGCACGTGGTGTTGATCCACTTCCCGATCGCCCTGCTCCTGGTCGGCGTGGCGTTCGACGCCGCGTCGAGGTGGACCGAGCGCCGGGCGCTGGCGGCCGCCGCCTACTTCAACCTCAGTGTCGCGGCGGTCTCGGCGTTGCCGGCCGTCGCGACCGGCCTTCTGGCCTGGCAGTTCCAGCTCGGGGGCCACCGGCTGCGGGGGACCCTGCTCCTGCACCTGGTCCTCGGCCTGGCGTCGAGCGCCACGATCTGGTGCGTGTGGTGGCTGCACTGGCGCGCACGCCGCAAGGAGCAAGCCCTGCCGGCCTATCGCTGGCCGCTCGAGCTCCTCGCAGTGGCGCTGGTCACGATGACCGGCCACCTGGGCGGGTTCCTGAGCGGCGTCAACGCGCCGGGGTAACACAGGATGGGACTTACGGCACCGCTCAGGTGACGGACGCGGAGCTTGAGCATGAGTACCGGGAAGCGCTCAAGCGGGAGGGCCGCTAATGAGGACCAAGGCGACCACAACCCCCAATGCAGTAACGCGCGTGCAGACCGGCGTCCGCCTCGAACGGCGCTTGGTCAAGGTGTTGAAAGCGCTCGCCGAATACTACGACCTACCGCTCGGCGAGCTGCTAGAGGATCTCGTCGTCAGCACCTTCGCCGGCCGCAAGCCATTCTCCGCTGCGGCATTGGCCCGCGCCGCCGAGCTGATGCGAATTTACGGGCTGGATCTCGATTCGATGCCCGGCGCACGGGCCGAGGAGAGGAGCTAGACGCGGCCGCCGACCCTTCCCTCGGCCCGGCGCTCCAAACCCTGCGGACTCTCCGCGGGCTGACACTCGGGGACCTGGCCATGGCATCTGGCTCGACTTGTTCCAATCTCTCGCGCTACGAGCGGGGCAAGGGCTCTCCGAAGCATACGACCATCCTGCGCATCTTGAAGGCGCTCGCACTGCCGTACTCGGCCCTGCTCCGCGCACAGGCTCTCGTCACGGACCCTTCAGGCGTGGACGACGGGCCGGAGCTTGCCTTGCCGGCCCACGTCCCGCCCGCCGTCGCCCGCCGCGCCGCCGTCGAGCTGGCCCAAGAGGTCGGCAGGTCGGTAGCGCACGTCGCCCTCGTCTTCATGGAGCTGCAAGCCGACGGCTGGCGGCTGCCTCCCGCAGAGTAGACCCTCAAGCCACACCGCACCGCCCCCCTGCCGGGTCTGCCAGCGAGCAGCACTCACGGCGGGTTTCCCTCTCCGCGACTTGCCATCATTTGCCAGGGGCGGCGCTTCCGGGGCCACATACAGGCGGCGATCTGACCCTGCCCTGTGCTCGCGCCTTTGGTGGAGATCGTCAGTCCTGGGGCATCCTGGCGCGGTAGCTCCCGCCACGCGCCCGCCGCCGCAGCCAGCCAGGTAAGCGTTGCGCGTAAATTGCGATACACTAAACAGCGTTACCCGCTCCTGCTGGCGCTTCCGATCCGGGAGAGAAAGAAGGGGGGACCGAAATGGCCGGCGGCCAGTAGCAACCACACCGTAGGGGCCGCTGGACAGTAGCTTCACGCAGCGTTGGCCCTATGGTTCTCGAAGTGCGAGAAGCAAATGGTCGAACAGCAGCCATATGCGAGAGCACTAACGGTCTATCTCTTAATCCCGGAGGTAGTAGATCCTTTGGACGCTGTAGCAGGAGCGCCCCTACCAGATCTCTACGAACTTCCAGTCGTATCCGGAACCGAATGGGTGCTCTGCATTCGCAATTCCAAAGATAAGCGGCCGGATTGGACGCATTTCTTTAGTTCGGTATTTGATATTAACAAATTCGGGTTCACATCGTCTGTTTCGGCAGTTCTTCTCGTTCCTTCCGGCGGCAGGATCTGGGCGCTCACATTTGGGCACGGCAGATCAATGCTTCGCGAAGGGATCATCGAGGATCGCTTTGGCCTGCGCACTGCGTTAAATGCGATAGACCCAGACAAGGTGAGAGCGATCGATAAGGAGACCTTTGATTCCTTTGCGTCACAAGCTCGCCAGCAAGCCACTGCTGATACAGAGTTTGAAAACTTCGGAGTGAACATCGATCGTGACTTGCTCTATGCTGTCGCAGGCGTGCCAGCAGATCCGCGGCTGGGCCGGCGTCTGGCAGGAAAGGACGCCCTTTGGTCTTCAGTCAAGCTGCCCATTACAGGATTGCCAGCATACCTCGCTCTACTAGCCACGTTCCACGAGAGCGAATCTTATAAA
>DATKFK010001089.1:0-12870 GCA_035544375.1 Thermoanaerobaculia bacterium | reverse complement strand
CGAGGCAAGAACCCACGATCCAGGCACATACCCTCGGCGAGCCGTTAGGTCGCCGTCCCGGGACGCCGCGCCCCCCGCAAGGACCGGAGGGGCATTCCCCGTAGGCGAGTTAGCTCATGAGCCGATGGTACTCCTGCACCGTCTCCGGCAAGGGCTCGACCCCCAGCTCGTCGAGCAGGAGAGTGCACAGCCGCTCGTACTGGCGGCGCACCAGGTCGCGCCGTCCCTCCGCGGCATAGAGCCGCATCACCGCCAGGTGCGTGCGCTCCTGCAGCGGGTCCTCGAGCAGCACCGTGCGGTACGCATCCAGCGCTTCCTCGGCGCGCTCGATGCGCACCGACAGGTCGCCGAGGTCGCGCAGCAGCTCGACGTACGCCTGCTGGCACTCCTCGCGCCGCGCGGTCACCCAGGCCTGGAAGTAGCCCTGCAGGAACGGCCCGCGGTACAGCCTCCAGGCGCGCTGCCAGGTATCGGCGGCCGCGCCCTCCTCGCCCCGCGCCGCCAGCTGGCGCCCCTCCACCGCCAGCCGGTTGAAGTCTTGCAGGTCGATGTGCCACTCGATCTCGGGGTTGAGCCGGTAGATGCCGGCGCGGAACAGCAACGGCGGCGGCGCCGAATCCTGCCGCTCGCGCTCGAGCGCGCGCCGCAGGTGGCTGAGCGTGGGGTGGAAGTTGCGATCGATCGTCCGCTCGCCGTCCGACGGCCACACCGCTTCCTCGAGATCCTCGCGCCCCGCCTGGAGGTCGGGAGAGGAGGCAAGGAAGGCAAGCACCTGGAACGAGCGGCGCAGCTTCCATCCCACCTCCCGCTCGCCGTCGGCGGTCAGCTGGCGCACCATCGGCCCGCCGAAGAGCCGCACCTGGTAGGCGTGCCGCGCCGCCGCTCCCTCCCCTGTCGCACCTGCCGCAGGCCGGACCGGCCCGCTCGCCGGCCGCGACGCCCCGTCAGGCAGCCTCGCCGGGCCGTCCTGCCGGCTGGCGCCGTCCCTCCCCATCTCTGAATCGCCCCCGACACCGCCCCCCGCTCCGACACCGCCTCCCGCTCCGACACCGCCTCCCGCTCCGACACCGCCCCCCGCTCCGGCACCGCCCCCCACTCTGACACCGCCTCCCGTCCCGGCACCGCCTCCCCCCGCGACGCCGCCTCCCGCCGCGGCTCCGGCTCCCGCTCCAACACCGACACCGACACCGAAGCCGTCCGGGGTTTCCGCACCCTCTGCGGCGCCGCCGGCCCGCGGCCCTTCCCCCGCCGCCGCGGCCCGCGGCCGCCGCCGCCGCCGCTCCCGTTCCAGGCCGGCGGCCAGCAACGCCGGCAGCCTGTCCCGGTCTCCCCCCTCGACCCACAGGCCCAGCTCTTCGACCACCCGCCACCCCGTGAACCGGGCATGACCGCCGGCCCCGGGCGTGTGTCCAGCGCCACGCTCGCCGCCGCCTTGCTCCTCGATGGACGGCCGCTCCCGCGCCGCCTCCAGCAGCTGCTCGCGCTCGGGCGGCGGCAGCGCGTCGAGCACCTCGTGGCGCAGAAAGAGCCGCACCGGCGGCACCTCCAGCAGCTGCTCGGCGGTGGCCGACTCGAGCCCGGTGCCGCCGGTCGCCTCGAGCGCCAGCCGCAGCGGCCGGAACCACCCGTCGCTGGCCCGCCAGAGGGCCTGGGCAGTGCTCTCTCGCGGCGGCTTGCCGCAGATCAGGTGCCACAGCCGCGCCACCTCCGGAGCCGTCAGCAGCAGCTCCTGCGGCGGCAGCAGGGCCACCGCCACCGGACCGCCGGTGCGGCGGCGGCGGCTCGCGAACACCACCTGCTGGCCAGGCCGCAGCCAGGTCGCCAGCTCGTCCAGGCGGTCCCCGGGGTCTCCCATCACCACCAGCCAGCGCGCCGCCGCCGCGGCCAGCGCCACACGGGCCGTCTCCTCGACCGCCAGGTCGGCCAGCGCCAGGCCCGCCACGTCGTGCCGGCCGAGCAGCACCTGCAGCACGGCCGAGCTGCCGCTGCCCGGCCAGCCCCACAGCTCGATCAGCGGCAGCTCCAGCCCCTCGATCCGCCGCAGCAGCCGCTCCGCCTGCGGCACCAGGTGCGCCGCCTCTCTCATCGCCGGGGGCCCCGCATCAGCACACCATCATTGCCGAGCGCATCTGGGGAGGAGCTGAGAAAAGGTGCCGCTCGAGGTGCGGCTGGCCGCGCGCGATCATCGACCTCCGCGCTAGGACCCCGGCCCGGCGAGACCTCCGCGCCGCCGCGGCCGTGTCAGCCGGGCCGCCCGGAGGAGGAGTCGAGGTGCCTTAGGGGCGACGCCGGTGCCGGCAACGCGGCGACAGCGTGCGCCGGCCTGGCGGCGCAGGCCTCGTGAGCCGGGGTGTCCGCCGCGCCGAGGTCATAGGCGCCACGCGCCACCGGGCCGACCGTGACCACGGTCACCGTTTCAGGGACCGCTTCGATGGCCGGGAGGGATGCCGAGACCCGTTGGCCGTCGGCCGAGCCCACCATCTCGCGCGCCAACGCCGCCAGGCACCGGTTCGTCACCTTGCCGATGCTCGAATCGCGGTAGCCGAGCCGGCGCGCCACCTCTGCCGGCTCGTAGCCCAGCTGGAAGCGGAGCTCGAGCAGCGAGCGGCAGCGCCGCGGCAGCCGCCCGATCATGTGGCGCAGGTCGTAGAGCAGGTCGCTGCGTTCCTGCGGCGGCGCCATCGGCCGTGACAGCAGCTCGAGGAGAGTGCTGTCCACCGCCGAGTAGAGGCGCCGCCGATAGCTCCGCCAGTACATGCAGCAATTGCGCCGCAACGTCCCCAGCAGCCAGCTCTCCGGGTCGCGGATCGAGTCCCACTGGTGGACCAGCGCCAGCAGCGTCTGCTGCAGCACGTCCTCGGCATCCTCGATGGGAATGTGGTGCGATGCGAGAACACGCTTCATCTTCGGCCCCATCGCCTTCAGGAACTGCTCGAAGGTCGACGAGGACGAAGCGGCATCGTCGTGGGACATGAAGTATCCTAAACCGCTTCGCGCACCGGGTCAAGGCGAGCACGTTGATGAAAACGTTTACAATCGCGCGCCTCGCGCACGCGCGCACACGCGCAGAATGGAACGAGTATCAGCCGCCGCCGGCTTGCAAGCGGTCCCGGACCTGCTGCATGTCCTCCCAGGTGGGGCGCTTGAGGGCGGGGTTGCGCAGCAGCGCCGCCGGATGGTAGGTGACCATCAGCGGCACCCGCATCACCTCGAACCACTGCCCGCGCATGCGGCCGATCGGCAGATCGTTGCCGAGCAGCGTCTGCGCCGCGATGCGGCCCAGGGCCACCAGCAGCCGCGGGCGCACCAGGGCGATCTGGCGCTCGAGGTACGAGCGGCAGGCGGCGACCTCGTCGGGCTGCGGATCGCGGTTGCCCGGCGGCCGGCACTTCACGATGTTGGCGATGTAGACCTGCTCGCGGGTCAAGCCCATCGCTTCGACGATGCGGGTCAGCAGCTCGCCGGCGCGGCCGACGAACGGCAATCCCTGGCGGTCCTCTTCGGCGCCGGGGCCCTCGCCGATGAACATGAGGTCGGCGTTCGGGTCGCCCGCGCCGAACACCGTTTTCTGCCGACCTTCGCACAACCGGCATCGCCGGCAGGCAGCCACCGCCGCCCCGACCGCCGCCAGGGCGGCGGCACGCGCCGCCGGATCGTCCTCGCCGGCCCCGGTGGCTGCCGCGGTTCCCACGCCGTCCGGGGCTGCCGCGGTTCCCGGAGCTGCCGCCGCCTGCCGCGCCGCGGCCGCCAGCTCGCCGACGGCCCTGGCGTCCGCGGCCCGTCTCTCGTTCCTCCCGGCGTCCGCGGCCGACCGTTCCAGCGCTTCCGGCACAGCCGGTATTGCCGGCATCGCCGGCGCTCCCAGCTCTTCCGCCGCCTCCGCCACCGCCGCCGGCCGCCGCAGGTAGAGCTCGCCGTAGCCGATCTCGCCGAGATAGCCGAGCAGCTCGGCCAGGGCCTCCGGATCGTTGTTGGGGATCAGCGGCATCTCCTCCCCCTTGGACTTTTCTCTAGCAAGGTCAGGCGGGCAGCGCGGGAGAGCCGGCCATGGCCGGCAGCCGCCCGCGCTCCCGCAAGCCTTCGACGAAGAGGTCGAGCAGCGCCGGCGCCAGCTCGCTCTTGGGCCGCCGCGCCAGGAACAGCGGCGGGCCTTCGCGGCGGAACACGGTCACCTCGTTGGCGTCGCTGCCGAACGCGATGTCACGGCGCGAGACGTCGTTGGCGACCAGGAAGTCGGCGCCCTTGGCGTCGAGCTTGGCGCGCGCCTCGACCTCGAGGTCTCCCGTCTCGGCGGCGAAGCCGACCAGCACCGCGCCGGGGGCCGCCCCCGCGCTCCTTAGCGTCCGCCCCAGGCCGGCCAGGATGTCCGGGTTCTCCTCGAGCTCCAGGGTCAGCCCGCCGCGCGGCAGGCGCGAGCGCTTGATCTTCTCGCCGGCCACCCGCCGGGGACGGAAGTCGGCGACCGCCGCCGTCATGATCACCAGGTCGGCGCCGGCGGCCTCGGCCTGTACGGCCTGCTCCATCTCGCGCGCGGAGGTGACGTCGATCCTGGTCACCCCGGGCGGCGTGGCGAGCGCCACCGGCCCGGCCACCAGCGCCACCCGCGCGCCCTGCCGGGCCGCCTCCCTGGCGAGCGCAAAACCCATCTTGCCGCTCGAGCGGTTGCCGAGGTAGCGGACCGGGTCCAGCGCCTCGTGGGTCGGACCGGCGGTCACCAGCACGCGCAGGCCGCGCAGCGGTCCGCCGGCGAGCGCGTCTTCGATCTCGCGCGCAATGGCCTCGGGCTCTGCCATCCGCCCCATGCCGACCTCGCCCGAGGCCAGCGGACCGTCCACCGGGCCCACCAGCCGCACGCCGCGACGCCGCAGCACGTCGAGGTGCTCCTCGACCGTCGGGTGCTGCCACATCGCGCTGTGCATGGCCGGCGCCGCCACCACCGGTCCGGTGAAGGCCAGCGCGGCCGTGGTGAGGAAGTCGTCGGCAAGGCCCAGCGCCAGCCTCGCCAGCACGTGGGCCGTGGCCGGAGCGATGCACAGCGCCCCCGCCCACCGCGCGGCGGCGATGTGAGCCTCCTCGCCGCCGGCGCCGCCCGGGCCTGCCGCGAGGTATTCCTCGCGGTACACCGGGTGGCCGGTCAGCACTTCCAGGGTCAGGGGGGCGACGAAAGCGGTGGCGCTGCGCGTCAGCGCGCAACGCACCTCGTGGCCGCGCTCGCGCAGGCGCCGCACCAGCTCCGCGGACTTGTAGGCGGCGATGCCGCCGCTCACGCCGAGCAGCACGCGCGGCGGCGGCGCGGCGCTCGCGCTCATCACGCCAACCCGGCGGCCGGCTCGTTCCACGGGTGGCTGCTGCGGCGGCGGCGGCATGCCGCTAGTGGACCTCGCCGGCCGGCTGCTCCTCGCTCGCCGCTTCGGGGCTCGGCTCGGGCTGCGGCGGCGGGCCGTATCCCCAGTCCACCTGGTGATTGGCGACCTCTTCCATCGCCAGCCGGGTGGGCTTGCGCTTGGTCGTGGCTTCGATCTTCGGCCGCGCGCCGCGGATCAGCTGCTCGGCGCGGCTGGCGGCCACCAGCACGAGGCGGAACTTGCTGTCCACCACGGGGGCGCGCTCTCGGGTCTTCTCTTCCATGAACGATTCTCCTGGATGACGGGTACTGGTCAGACGGCAGGATCACGAGACCGGCGGATTGCCGCGCTCGTGAAAGTCCTTGAGGATTTCCTGGACCCGGCCTCGCATGTGTTCCTGCCGGTAACGCTTCTCGAGGATGATGGCGGACAGGACCTCGCTCGCCCGGCGGGCGTCATCGTTGATTATCACATATTTGTAGCCGTCCGAGCGACGCATCTCCCATTGCGACACCGCCAGGCGGCGCGAAATGTCGTGCGGGTCGTCGAGGCCGCGCTGCGCCAGCCGTTCCTCGAGGACCCGGTAGCTCGGCGGCATGATGAAGATGCTATGGGCCTCCGGGTAGCGGGAGAGCACCCGCTCCGCACCCTGGACGTCGATGTCCATGAGCACGTCGATCCCGCGCTCGAGCCGCGGCGTCACCTCGGCCCACGAGGTGCCGTAGTAGTTGTTGTGCACCTCCGCCCACTCGAGGAACTGGTCGCCGGCGATCATCGCCTGGAACGTCTCGGCATTGGTGAAGTGATAGTCGCGCCCGTCCACCTCGCCGGCGCGCGGCCGCCGCGTGGTGTGGCTGACCGAGAAGGCCAGTCCTTCGCAGGCAGCCGCCAGGCCGCCGCCGAGCAGGCTGCGGACCAGCGTCGTCTTGCCGGTGCCGGACGGGGCGGAGAGGATGAAGAGCTCGCCGCGCTGGGGGGTGGATTCGCTCACGGCTCACCTCCTCACTCGACGTTCTGGACCTGCTCGCGCAGCTGCTCGCACAGCGCCTTGGCGTCGAGCACCTCGCGCACCATGGCGGCATTGCGGCACTTGGCTCCCAGGGTGTTGAGCTCGCGGAAGATCTCCTGGGTCAGGAAATCCAGCCGCTTGCCGGTCGCGCCTGCCTCGGCCGCCACCGCCCGGAAATGGCTCACGTGAGAGCGCAGCCGATCGATCTCCTCGCTCACGTCGCCGCGATCAGCCAGCAGCGCGATCTCCTGCGCCACCCGCGACTCGTCGAGCGGCTGCCCCGCGAGCAGCTCGGAGACGCGCCGCCGCAACGCCGCGGCGCTCTCCTCGAGGGCCGGGCCGCGCAGCGCGTCGAGCCGCCCGACGGTCGCCGCGAGCGCCGCCAGCCGCTCCTCGAGCGCCGCCGCCAGCCCGGCGCCCTCCGCTTCCCGGCTGGCGGCGAGCTGCGCCGCCGCCGCAGCCGCGGTGCTCAGCAGCAGCTCCTCGTCGAGCTCGTCCCAGCCCTCGGCGGCGCTCGCCACGCGCAGCGCCGAGGGCAGGCGCAGCAGGTCGCCGGCGGTCAGCCCGGCCGTCAGCACGCCGCCGTCGAGCAGCTGGCGCACCGCCGCGTTGACCGCCCGCACCAGCTCCAGGTCGACCGCCACGGCGTTGCCGCGCTCGCCCAGGGCGCGCACCTCGACGCGCGCCTCCACCCGCCCGCGCACCAGCTCCCGCGCCAGCAGCTCCCGCAGCGCCACCTCGCTCGCCCGCAGCTCGTCGTTGAGCCGCAGCTGAACGTCCAGGAAGCGGTGGTTCACCGCCTTCAAGCTGACGGTGACCGCGCGGCGCGCGTTGCGCCCGCTGGCCTCCCCGTACCCGGTCATGCTGCGCATCGTGGCCTCCTGAGATTCTCTCCGGTTCTACCCCTGCCACCGCTCCCGCGCCAGCCTCTCGGCGGCGGCCTCGGCGGCGTCCAGCCGGCGCTTCAGCTCCTGCGCCGCGGCCTCGGTCCCGCCGGGCGCGCCGCGGCGGGAGACCGGCAGCGGTTCGCCGTACACCACGTGGACGGCGGCGAAGGGCAGCGGCACCAGGAAGCGGTCCCACGAGCGCAGCCGCCGGGCCCGGGAGGCGGCGATCGCGACCGGCTGCACCGGAAAGCCGCTCGCCGCCGCCGCCAGGATGACCCCCGGCTGCACCACGCCGAGGGGGCCTCGCGGCCCGTCGGGAGTGAAGGCCAGGTCGTAACCCTGCTTGCCCTTGCGCAACAGCTCCCGCATGCCGATCATGCCGCCTTTCTCGGGCGGCCCGCTCGAGCCGCGCGCCGCGTCGATGCCGAAGCGCGCCACCGTGCGGGCGATGAGCTCGCCGTCGCGGCTGCGGCTGATCAGCACCGAGATGCGCCGGCCACGATAGGCGTACGGCATCAGCAGCAGGTGCCGGTGCCAGAAAGCCAGGATGAAGCGCTCGTCCCGCGCCTCCCAGGCGCGCACCGCCGCGTCGCCATGGTGGCGCAGGCGCACCGAGGCGCGCAGCCCCCGGATGAGCCAGGCGGCGCCCAGCGACAGCGCCGCCACCTCGAGGCCCCCCCAGCCGCCGCCCCTGCCCTCGGCCCGCTCGCCGCCGCCGCCGCTCAGGCCCGGAACTGCAGCTCGTAGAGCCGTTTGTAGGTTCCCCCCAGGGCCAGCAGCTGGTCGTGCGAGCCCTCCTCGACGAGGCGGCCGGCCTCCATCACCACGATGCGGTCGGCCTTCATCACCGTCGACAGGCGGTGAGCGATGACCAGCGTCGTGCGCCCCTGCATCAGGTTGTACAGCGCCTTCTGCACCAGCGCCTCCGACTGGCTGTCGAGCTGCGAAGTGGCCTCGTCGAGGATCAGGATGGGAGCGTTCTTGAGCAGCGCGCGGGCGATCGCCAGCCGCTGCCGCTGCCCGCCCGACAGGCGCAGCCCGGCCTCGCCGATGACCGTGTCGTAGCCGTGCTGCAGCTGCATGATGAACTCGTCGGCGTAGGCCGCCGCCGCCGCCTCGCGCACCCGTTCGAGCGGCAGGTCGGTGCGGCCGTAGGCGATGTTGTGGCGGACGCTGTCGTTGAACAGCACCGTTTCCTGGGTGACGACGCCGATCAACGAGCGCAGGCTGCCGAGCCGCAGGTCCCGGATGTCCACGCCGTCGATGGCGACGCGCCCGCTCTCGGGGTCGAAGAACCGCGGCAGCAGGTTGACCAGGGTCGATTTGCCGGCCCCCGACGAGCCCACCAGCGCCACGATCTCGCCGGCCCGGATCCGGAGGTCGATCTGCTGCAGCACCTTGCGGCGCCCATCGTAGGAGAAGCCGACGCCCTCGTAGGCGATGCCCTGCACCACCTTGTCGGCGGACCGCGCCCCGGGCCGGTCGGCGATGTCGTTGGGGATCGACAGCAGGCGCGCCACCCGCTGCGCGGCAGCCAGCGCCTCCTGCAGCACCAGGTTGACCTTGTTGAGCCGCCGGATCGGGTCGTAGAGCATGAACAGCGTGGTCAGGAACTGCACCAGCTCGGGGGCCGACAGCCGGCCGGCCCGGATCGCCTGGCCCGAGTAGATGAGCAGCACCGCCGCGCCCAGCACGCCCAGCGTCTCCACCACCGGGCCCGACGACTGCGCCAAAAGCTGCGCCCGCAGGTTGACCCTGAGGTGGCGCCGGGTGGCCTCGCGGAACCGGTGCTGCTCGAACAGCTCCATGCCGAAGGCCTTGACCACGCGATGGCCGCGGATGCCTTCGGCCATCAGGCTCGTCAGGTCGGCCATCCGCTCCTGGCTGCGATGGCTGGTGCGGCGCATTCCCTTGCCGAACCGCACGATGGGATACAGCAGCAGCGGCGCCGCGATCAGCGACACCAGCGCCAGCTGGAAGTGGCTCGACAGCAGGAAGACCAGCAGCACCACCAGGGTCACGGTCTGCTGGAACAGGTCCAGCAGGCGGTTCGAGACCGCGCTCTGCATCATCGCCACGTCGCTCACCACCCGCGACACCAGCTCGCCCGAGGTGTGCTCGGCGTGGAAGCGGCTCGACTGGTCGATGATCTGGCGGTACAGGTCGTTGCGGATGTCGGTGGTGATGCCGAAGCCGATGCGCTGGAACGCATAGCCCGAGATGAAGTCGGCGAACGAGCGCAGGAAGAACACCAGCACGAACAGGATGGGGACGAAGTACACCACCTCCGCGGGGCCGACGCCGAGCCGCCGCTTGAGCGCCGTGTAGCCGCGATCCAGCTGCCGGGACAGGTTGAAGCGCTGCTTCCAGCCGGCGACCCCGCCCGCCGCCGCCGCGCCACCGCCGGCGCCGGCGCCACCGCCAGCACCCGGGCCACCGGCCGCCCCGCCGCGGGCTCCCGGCGCCGCCGCCGCCGGACCGATCGCGCCGACCGCCGGCATCCCGCCTCCCAGCGGATCGGGCGCGCGGTCGCCGGCGAGCAGCACCTCGGCGAAGATCGGCTTGATCAGCGACGCCGTCGCCGCCGTGGCGGCGGCGAAGAGGACGATGCCGGTCGCGGCCAGCAGCCCCCAACCGGCGTAGTGGCGCACGTAGCGCCAGAAGAAGGCCGGCAGCGTCAAGCCGCGAGCCCCCCGGCAGCGCGCACCCGCGCCAGCACCGCGGCGACCTGTTGCGCCGCGCGCGCGCTCGCCCCGCCCTCGCCGAGGCGCGGGCGCAGCTCGGCCAGCCCCTCCCGCATCCGCGCCAGCGCCTCGCCGCCGGCGAGCAGGCGCCTCGCCTCGGCGGCGATGCGCTCCGGCTCGGCCTCACCCTGCAGCAGCTCGGGCACCACCTCGCGGCCCAGCACCAGGTTGACCATGGCGAAGTTCGGCAGCCGCACCAGGAGCCTGGCCAGCACGTAGCTCCAGCGCGCCAGGCGGTACAGCACCACCATCGGCGTCCCCAGCAGCCCCACCTCGAGCGTCGCGGTGCCGGAAGCGCACAGCGCCAGGTGCGAGTCGGCGATGGCGCCGAAGCGGTCCTCGCTCACCACCCGCACCGGCAGCGCCGCGCCTGCCGCCGCGTGCGCTCCGAGATGCGCTGCCAGCAGGGCCTGCGGGATGCCGGGCGCGCGGATCAGCGACACCGCGACCGGCAGCTCGGCCGCGAGCCGCGCCGCCGCCTGCAGCATCGCCGGCAGCAGCGCCGCGATCTCGCTGGGCCGCGAGCCGGGCAGCAGCGCCAGGCGGTAGGGCTCGCCCGCCGCCAGCGGCTGGTCCCAGGCGCTCGGCAGCCGCGGCACCTCGTCGATCAGCGGATGCCCGACGTGCACCGCCGGCACTCCCGAGCGCCGGTAGAACTCGACCTCGAATGGGAACAGCACCAGCATCTCGTCGACCCGCCGCGCGATCGTCCGCACCCGCCCGCGCCGCCACGCCCACACCTGCGGACTGATGTAGTAGACGACAGGGATGCCCCGCCGCGCCAGCCGGCCCGCCAGCCGCAGGTTGAAGTCGGGAAAGTCGATCAACACCGCGGCGCGCGGATGCCGGCGGTCCACCGCCGCGAGCAGCGCGGCGAACACCTGGCGGATCCGCGGCAGCACCTTGAGCACCTCGACGACGCCGACGACCGCCACCTCGGAGCTGTCGGCGACCGCCTCGAGCCCCGCCGCCCGCAGCTCGGGGCCTCCCATCCCGAAGGCCGCGAGACCCGGCACCAGCCGTCGCAGCTCGGCGAGCAGCCGCGCGCCGTGCAGGTCGCCGGACGCCTCCCCCGCCACCACCAGCAGCTCCTCGCCGCCAGCCGGCGGGGTCGTCACGGGATTGGCGCCGGCGGGCCGGACGGGAACGGAAACATCAGCCAGGCGACGATCAGCCCGCCGCCCACCATGCCAAGGAACAGCTGCAGGAAGAGCGTGACCTGCGCCCGCCGGTCGCGCCGCCACAGGACGGTGAAGAAGATGCTCACCAGCAGCGCGTAAACCACCATCAGGAAGAAATGCGAGAGCAAGGTCACTCCTTCTGGCCGCTGGCGATGTCCCAGGCGTCCAGGACCAGCAGCAGGTTCATGAGGCCGGCGGTGAGCAGGAAGGCGGTGCCGTATTCGTAGCCCGGGGCCTCCTGCTGGCCCTCGTAGTGCAGCCCGTAGCGCATGACGAAGTAAGGCACGCCGGCGCAGGCCTGGCCGAACGTCGCCAGGTAGGTCAGCCACTGGCCGCGGATCGGCTGATACAGGTTGCCCTGCAGGCTGCAGCCGACGATCAGCGCGATCATCACCAGGGCGAAGAAGATCAGGCCGCGCACGGCCCGCTTGAGGTAGACGTGCCCCAGGCCGGGCACCAGCCAGGCGAGCGCCACGGCCATCACCAGCTGCGCCGCCGGCAGCGACGCCGCCGCCGGAGCAGCCGCGGCGTCCGGCGACGCTGCGGGAGGTGCCTCGGAGCTATCGGTTTCCGCCAATCGGTTCCTCCTGTTCCTCTATTTGATCAAACAGCGTGCACAGGCGCTCGCGGCTCTGGCGCAGGTCCTCGGGGACCAGCCGGACCTCCGCCAGGACGGTCATGAAGTTGGTGTCTCCGGCCCATCGCGGCACCACGTGGAAATGATAATGGTCCGGCACCCCGGCGCCGGCCACCTGGCCCAGGTTCATGCCGAGATTGAAACCCTGCGGCGCGTAGGCTGCCGCCAGTACCCGGCGGGCCCGCAGCACCAGCGGCCAAAGCTCGCCCTGCGCCTCGGGAGAGCTCGCCTCCGGCGTGGCGACGTGCGCGAGCGGCGCCACCATCAGGTGGCCGGACGAATATGGATGGAGGTTGAGCATCACCAGGTGGTAACGCGTCGTCGCGACGACCAGCCCATCGGGATCGTCGGGCCGGCGCGCCGCGGCGCAGAAGAAGCAATCCGAATCGAGCCGCTGCTGAGTGATGTAGGCCTGCCTCCAGGGCGTGAACAGAGTCTGCATCGCGAGTGGGCTGGGAGGCAAGGCCGTCGCACGCACGGCCGGGGCGCACGGCCGGGACGCTGGCTCAGCACTCGCCGTTGAGCAGTTCCCTCAGCTCCTTGCCCGGCTTGAAATACGGGATACGCTTCGGCGGCACCTTGACCTTGTCGCCCGTCTTCGGGTTGCGCCCGGTGCGCGCGCCGCGATGGCGGATGCGGAAGCTGCCGAATCCCCTGAGCTCGATCTTCTCGCCATCCTTGAGCGAGTGGACGATGCTGTCGAACACCGTGTTGACGATGATCTCGGCGTGCTTCTTGGTCAGCTGCGTGGTCCGAGCCACCTCCTCTACCAGCTCGGCCTTGGTCATGCCGTCCTTCAAAGGCACCGTCGTCATCTCCCACCCCTTTCCTCAGAATGGCCGCCGGCCGGCCAGGGGGGCCCCAGGCGCGCCACACCTGCCACACCCGCGGTGAACCCGCCGCTCCCTCGTCCCCCGACCTACTCTGAAGACCCCGCCTGCTCTTCCTGCTGTTTCTTGCCTTCCCGCCGCTTGCCGCGGCTGGTTTCCGCGGCACCCGAAGTCCCCGCGGCGGCGCTTTGGGCGGACCCCTTCTGCGCCCTGGGCGCCGGCTGCGCATGCTCTTCG
>DATKFK010001088.1:0-5910 GCA_035544375.1 Thermoanaerobaculia bacterium | reverse complement strand
CCAATTACGCCTTCCTCAACTACCTGGTGCTGGTGCTCGGCATCCTGCTGGTCGACGACGCCGCCTGGCAGCGCCTCGGCTTCAAGCTCGTGGCCGCCTGCCCGGTCGGCCAGCCGCGCCTCTGGCGCCTGGTCGCAGCGGCGGCGGCTCTGGCCTGGGTGTTCTACGCCACCGTGGTGGCGTTCGTGCCGCGCCAGCTGCCGCGGCCGCTCCTCGCCCCGGCGTTGGCGCTCGAGCCCATGCGCTACGCCAATCGTTACGGACTGTTCGCCGTGATGACGCGTGCCCGCTACGAGATCGAGTTCCAGGGCAGCCGGGACGGCCGGACCTGGGTGGCCTACCCCTTCCGCTACAAGCCGCAGGACGTGATGCGGGCGCCCGGCATCTACGCCCCCTACCAGCCGCGCTTCGAGTGGAACCTGTGGTTCGCCTCTCTCGCCTCCTGGGAGAGCGAGGCGTGGGTGCTGGCCACCGAGGCCCGCCTGCTGGCGGCCGAGCCGGCGGTCCTTAAGCTGTTCGCCGCCGATCCCTTCCACGGCGCGCGGCCGCAGGCGGTGCGGGCGGTGCTCTGGCAATACTGGTTCACCGACCGCGCCACCCGCGCCAGGACCGGAGCCTGGTGGCGCCGTCACTACCTGGGCCTCTACGCGCCGCAGCTGGACGACTCGACCACCCTGCCGGTCGACGCTCTGCCGGGCACGCCGGAGCGGTAGCGCCGGAGAGCGGCAGCGCCGGAGGTCCCGCCCGGACCGGCTCTACTCCCAGGGATCGGACGGCTGGCGCCGGCCGCGGGACGGGATGTCGGGAAGGATGAAGTGGCGGCGCGCCGGGCCGGCGCGGTCGCGGCGCAAGAACACCGGGCAGACGGCCAGGCCGGTCAGGAAGCCGCCGACGTGGGCCCACCAGGCGACTCCCGAGGCGGCCGTGTTGCCGACCGAGAAGGTGCCGTTGAGCAGCTGGGTGAGGAACCAGAAGCCGAGGAAGAAGTACGCGGGCAGCTCGAAGAAGAACGGGATGATGAAGATCGGGATGAGCGTCACGATGCGGGCGCGGGGGTAGAGCCGCAGGTAGGCGCCGAGCACGCCGGCGATGGCCCCCGAGGCGCCGATCGTCGGCACCTGCGAGTCGGGGTTGGACATCCACAGCAGCACCCCGGCGGCGATGCCGCAGAGCAGGTAGAAGGAGAGGAACCGCAGCGGTCCCATGCGGTCTTCGACGTTGTCGCCGAAGATCCACAACGTCCACATGTTGGCGAGGATGTGGAAGAAGCCGCCGTGCAGGAACTGGCTGGTGATGAACGGCCACAGGCTCTCGGGCGGGAAGCCCACCGAGCTGGCCCACGCCGGGTGGGTGAAGCGGGCCGGCACGATCCCGTAGACCAGGATGAGCTGCTCCTGCCCCCCTTGCGGCAGCGCCAGCTGGTAGAGAAAGACCACCACGTTGACGGCGATCAGGCTCCAGGTGACCACCGGCAGGTGGCGGCTGGGGACGGTGTCGCGGATCGGGAACATGGGAGGCCGCGGGCATTATCTCAGACGCGCGACCGCTCCGCCTCGCCGGCTTGACAGGTCCATGGCGGCGCTGCTCTGATGACCGGGCTCTCCGGAGGTCAGCCATGAGTGATTCCCGCCGTACCTACGCGCTCGTCGCCGTGCCCGCGGTCTTTGCCATGCTTTTGCTGCTCGCGGCGCTGCTCCCGGCTCGCCCCGCGTTCGCCGCCGCGCCCCCCAAAGCCCCGGCCGCGACCGGCGCACCCGCCGCGACCGCCGGCGCTGCGACGACCGCCGGGGGTGCCGCCCCCGCCGTGTCAGGCGACCTGGATCCGGACCTGGTCGCTCTCTACATCGATCTCCACCGCAATCCCGAGCTGTCGCTGCACGAGCAGAAGACGGCGGCCAAGCTGGCCGAGCGGCTGCGGCGGCTCGGCTTCGAGGTGACGGCCGGCGTCGGCGGCACCGGCGTCGTCGGGGTGCTGCGCAACGGCACGGGGCCGACCGTCATGCTGCGCACCGAGCTCGACGCGCTGCCGGTCGAGGAGAAGACCGGCCTGGCCTATGCCAGCACCGTCAAGGCCAGGAACGACGCCGGCCTCGAGGTGCCGGTGATGCACGCCTGCGGCCACGACGTGCACATGACCGTCTGGGTGGGCACCGCGGTGCGCATGGCCCAGGCCCGGAGCAGCTGGCACGGCACCCTGGTGATGATCGCTCAACCCGCGGAGGAGGTGGTCAAGGGCGCCAAGGCGATGCTGGCGGACGGGCTCTTCGGCCGCTTCCCCAAGCCCGACTACGTGGTCGCCCTGCACGACACGCCGAAGCTGCCTGCCGGCAAGGTCGGCTTCACGCCGGGATTCATCCTGGCCAGCTCCGATTCGGTGGACGTCACGATCTACGGCAAGGGCGGCCATGGGGCGGCGCCGCAGACGACCATCGATCCGGTGGTCATCGCGGCGCGCACGGTGCTCGCCTGGCAGACCATCGTGTCGCGCGAGAAGGACCCGCAGGAGCCGGCGGTCGTCACCGTCGGCTCGATCCACGGCGGCACCAAGCACAACATCATCCCCGACGAGGTCAAGCTGCAGCTGACCGTGCGCACCTACAACCGCGAGGTGCGCCAGCGCGTGCTCGACGCCATCGCGCGCATCGCCAAAGCCGAGGCCGCCGCCGCGGGCGCCGAGCGCGAGCCCACGGTCGGCGTCGTCGAGTCCACTCCGGCCACCTACAACGACCCCAAGCTGACCGCCCGGGTGGCGGCGGCCCTCGCCCGGCAGCTCGGCGCCGGCAACGTCGTCGAGGCGCCGCGGGAAATGGCATCCGAGGACTTCAGCGAGTATGGCCTGGCGGGAGTGCCGGCGGTCATGGTCCGGCTGGGCGCCGCCGAGCCCGCGGCGCTGGCCAAGGCGCAGGCCGCGGGCAAGGAGCTGCCGTCGCTGCACTCGTCGCTGTTCGCCCCGGACCGCGATCCGACCCTGCGCACCGGCGTGGCGGCCGAGACGGCGATGCTGCTCGACCTGCTGGGCAAGCCGGCCGGCTGATCCCCCGCCTTGCCCGGCGGCTGCCGGTTGGGCTCTGCCCGCCCGCCGTCAGCGGCCGCCGGCGGTGTGCCGCGAGGGCATCACCACCGGCAGGATCAGCGGCGGCCGCGGCGCCTGGTTGAAGTCGAAATCGTGGCGCAGGTCGCCCAGGATGGCCACGGCCTCGCGCACCGTCGGCCGCGGGTCCGGACGCCCGTCGGTCGCCGGATCGAGGCGCTGGCCGCCGAGGAAGACGTCCTCGATGAACTTGACGTAGGCATCGAAGCTCAGCGTCTGGTGATCGACGTAGCCGGCCCGCGCGTAGGGACTGATCACCAGGCCCGGAACGCGCAAGCCATAACCGTTCCTGTCCACCGCCGGCGGCTTGACGTGGTCGTAGAAGCCGCCCCAGTCGTCCCAGACCAGGAAGATCGCCGTGCTGTTCCAATCCGGACCCTGCATGACCGCGTCGATGAGGGAGGTGACGTAGGCCTGGCCGGCGCTCACCAGCCCCGGCGGGTGCTCGCTCACCTTGTCGTTGGGACAGATCCAGGACACCGCGGGCAGCGTGCCGGTCTGGGCGGCGAGGAAGAAGTCGCCGACGCTCCGGACGTTGCCCAGCTCGCCGTCTTCCTGAACGGTGGTGAAGAACGGCAGCGGGTTCCAGATGCCGGCGGTCTTGGCGCTCAGCTTCTGCCTGGGAGTGGCCATCTCGTCGTCGTCGGCGGTATCCGGCTCGTTGCCGGTGAAAACGTAGTAGCCCCAGCTGACGCCTTGCCGATGCAGGAGCCAGGTCAGGTCGGTCCAGGCGTAGTGGGGCGCGCGCCCGATGTGATGGTAGTCGGGCGGATAGCCAGGGGTTTCGAGGGCGTTGCCGCAGGTCGCCGGGTTGTCGTCGCTGCACCTCGCGGACCACTCCGAGACCATGAACAGGTGCGCCGGCAGGCTCCACGAGGCGTTGGGCTCGAACATGTGGTCCTGCAGCACGTAGTGGCTGGCGTAGGCCCAATAGTTAGGGATCTCCCGCTGGTCGTGGTAGCCCATGACGTCGGTCGAGGAGCCGCCGCACGCCGGATCGAGCGGGTCGCGGCAACCCTTGCGGGCGTGCTCGGCCTGCGCGATGAAGCCGTCCATCTTGCCGCCGTTGACGTCGGCAGCCGCGGCGGCGGTGCCGTGCGGGCCGCCGTGGTTGAGGTCGGCGGCGTCATGGTACGGCTCGACGCACCGGCCGGAACCGGGGTCGTGAACGCAGACCGCGTACTGGCCGCCCCGCATCGGGATGCCGTCGGCGCCGGGGTAGGTGCCGAAGTACGAGTCGAAGGAGCGGTTCTCCTGCATGATGATGACGACGTGCCGGATCTTGTGGATGCCGCTCGGGGCCTGCCTGGCAAGCGGCTGCCAGCCGGCCTGCACGCGGGCGGCGGCCGCGGCCAGCAGCGTGGCGGCGAGCAGCAGGACGAGGGTGAGTGGGAGGCGGCGGGCCGCGGCGGCGCGCGGCGGGGCAGCGCCCGGCGGGGCAGCGCCCGGCGGGGCAGCGCGGCGAATCGCGGACGGCGCCGGGCGGACGGTGGGCGGTGGCGGATCGAAGCGGTGATCCATGTCGGCTTTCTCCCTCGCCTCGCGGCGCTTCGCGGCGAGCGCTTCCATGATACCTCGCTCGTCGAGGCAATGATAGGCGTGCGCCGCCCAGGAGCGGGCGAGGTACTGTAACCGGGCCATGGCGAAGGCGACCGCCAGCTCGGGCATCGTCCTCTTCCGTCGAGGGTCCGGCGGATTGGCCGAGGTGCTGCTGGTCCATCCCGGCGGTCCCTTCTGGGCGAAGAAAGACCTGGGGGCGTGGTCGATCCCCAAGGGCGAGGTGGCGCCTGGCGAGGACACGCTTGCCGCTGCCCGTCGCGAGCTCGCGGAGGAGACCGGAGTCGAGGCGGCGCCGCCGTTTCTCTCCCTGGGGTCTGTCGTGCAGCGGGGCGGCAAGACGGTAACGGCCTGGGCGGCGGCCGGCGATGCCGACCCTGCCGCCATCGCCAGCAACTCCTTCACCATGGAGTGGCCGCCGCGGTCTGGGCGCATGCAGAGCTTCCCGGAGGTCGACCGCGCCGCGTGGTTCTCGCTCGCCCAAGCGAAGCAGCAGATCCTGGAAGGGCAGCGCCCGCTGCTCGACCGGCTCGCGACGCTGCTCGCTTCAGATGTGAGAGGATGAGTTGTCGATTTCGGCTACAAGGTGTACATTTCGAGAAATATTCATGGCACCTACGGCTGATTCCCATGATTGGATGCTGGCTTTCTCGACCATGGTCCCGACCGAGCCGTGGTCACATGAGGCGGCTCTTCGTCTTCGGCGTGTCTTCTCCGGCCCATGGCACCCCTACGCAGCGATGCCCTCCGGTGGCGCTCGGCGCCAAGGCAGAGGGCTGGATCTCTGCCGCACCGACAAGGAAGCCGAGGCCGGCGCCTGTTCCCAGAAAAGAGTATCGCTTTGCCCCGCTAATTCGTAATCGCGCACATCTGATTTGTAACGAGGGCCCCTCGGAGTTGCGGCGCGGCTGACCCCGTCGCGCCACGGGAAAGAAACGTCCGCACTCATCGGGAGGCAACCTCGTATGGCACTCTCCAAGGACCCGCACCTCCGAACCCGTCTCGGCCTGGCCCTGGCCGGGGCGCTCGCCCTCGTCTCTCTCGCCGCGGCAGGGAGCGCGCCCACCCGCGGCACGCTGCGCGTTGTGTGGGAAGAGGATCTGCCGCCCTACCCGAGCGGCCCGGCGATGGATGTCCGTTGGGCAAGCGATGACTCCGTCTACCTCGCCTGGGTAAAGGAAGGCGTGACCGAGACCGCCTTGGACGGCAAGTTCACGCGGCGGCGCACCCTCATCGCCGACCCCATGCGCTTCATGCGCGAT
>DATKFK010001087.1:0-5314 GCA_035544375.1 Thermoanaerobaculia bacterium | reverse complement strand
CGCGGCGGCCCGAGCTGCCGCCTCTCGGTACCCCTCCTGGCAAGGGCGCCCCATGAGCCGGCGCCAGGCGCTGCGGCGCGCCGTCGCGGCGGCGGCAAGCGCGGCGCTGCTAAGTTTCGGGCGGGTCAATACCAGCGCCAGCCTGCCGCGCGGCCTCTATGCCGAGGTCCCGTCCGCCTGGATGGGCCGCCCAGGTCGCGGCGACCTGATGGTCGCCTGCGCGCCGCCCGCGGCCGCCGAGCTGGCCCGCCGCCGGGCCTACCTTGCCGACGGCCCCTGTGCCGCCGGTGCCGCCGGCGGCGCCGCGCCGCTGGGCAAGGTGGTGTTGGCGGTGGCCGGCGACGAGGTCATGGTCGCTTCTGCCGGCCTCGGCGGCTGCCAGGGCGATCGCCCTTTGTGGGACCGGCTCATCAGTGAAGGATGTAGCCACGAATCATAGACCGCCTTGCTATCAAGGGCGCCGCGGGAGTGACCGACCTAACTCTCTGATTCTATTAGTGCCGAAGGCGGGAGTCGAACCCGCACGCCGTTGCCGGCGGAGGATTTTGAGTCCTCTGCGTCTGCCATTCCGCCACTTCGGCCTTAGGCTGGCCAGGAAGAGATCCTAGGGGGGTGCCTGGGGGGTGTCAACCTTCCTGCCCGCCGCCGCTCGCGCCTCCACTGGACCTCCCGAGACGGCGGAACCCGGGATGGACTCCGGGCTTCAGGCCCTGCTGGCCGGCGATGCGCCGGAGCAGGTCGACGAGTTGCCGGCGCTCCTCTTCTCCGATCGCGGCGCATAGCGCGGCGTCGTGCTCGCGCGCGATGCGGCCAATCGCGTCGAGCGTGCGGCGACCCTCGTCCGTCAGGTGGAGCGCGTAGACCCGACGGTCTTCGGCACTGTCCCGGCGCTCGATCAGGCCGCGGCCCTCGAGCTCGTCCATCATCGATACGAGCCGGCTGGGAAGAATCTCGAGCCGGTGCGCCAGCTGGCGCTGGCTGATGCCCTCGGCCTGGGCGAGAGCCCGGAGAATGCCGGCATGAGCGGGCGCCAGCCCGAGGACGGACAGGCGAGCGGCGAACAAGCCCGCCGCGTGCGCACCCACCTGCGCCAGGAGCCAGGCGGCGGAAGTGCTGCCGCGGCCGGCGTCCGTGGCGCCATCACTGCCCGGTTGATCAGCCATCTTGCCATAATATCACCTGACAACTATTGTACAATAACATCGTTCATGATATGAACTATTGGATCGAAGGCGTGAGCCCGCCACGACCTCTCGATTCGCCCCGCCGGGCAGGACCGACGCGGGACATGAACCTGCCGCTTGGGACCCCTGGTGGAGAAGGAGCCTCGTCATGGAAGCCACCATTGCAGCATCGGCGCTCGAGAAGAGCCCGCGACCCAGCGTCCGCCATCAGAGCCCTCCCCTGGGCGTCCTGGCGACCGCTTTCACCATCCTGAAGCTGGCCAGCATCGCCTGCGTCAGCCAGCTCGCCAGCCAGCCGCCGTTTCCAGCACCTCAGCAGCCTGGGGCGGATATCGTCAGCTACTTCCGCCTCCATCCGTCGCTGGTCCTGGCCTGCGCGTTTCTGCAAGTCGGTGCGGCGATCCCGCTTGGACTCTTTGCGGCGTCCACGGTGAGCCGGCTGCGCTTTCTGGGGGTGCAGGCTGCCGGCGCCACGATCGCGCTCTTCGGCGGCCTGGCGGCAGCTTTCGACACCAGCGCTTGTGCGGCGGTCCTGTGGACGGCGGCCCACGGCGGCGTCGCGGCGGACGCATCCCTCCTGCAAGGTCTCTATTACCTGGCCTTCGCCCTTGGCGGTCCCGGCTATTCCATGCCGCTGGGCATCCTGATGGCGGGCGTGTCCGTCCCGGCCTTGATCATGAAGCTCATGCCCAGGTGGATCTCGGTGCTGGGCCTGGCTCTGGCGGTGATCGGCGAGCTGAGCTGGTTGAGCTTGATCGTTCCAGGCGCCCTCTTTCTCGTCCCGCTCACCAGGTTCCCGGGCTTCGTCTGGCTCATCGCCGCGGGCTTCGCACTGCCGGCGACGCGCCCCGCCCGGCCCGCCGCGGCTCGTTGACTCGCCAGGGCTCTTCTGCTGAAATGCCGGAAGACTCACCGCGGGCGTGGCCAGCATCGACTGGCTCCGACGTTGGACGGGCCGCCGATCTCGCGCCCTTGGCGAGGGAACCACTCACAGGAGGCAATCATGAACCGGAACGCCCCGTGGAAGGAGCCGTTGCGGCACCAACTCGGCTACGGGCGCGAGCGCGGCGCCGCGGCGGTGCGAATGGCGCCCATGGCCGGCGCGCTCGCCGCGGCCTTGGTGCTCTGCTTCGCGGCCCGAGCCGAAGCCGGGCCGACGTGCAAGCTGAACATCAAGGGACTGAGTGTCTGCGTCGGGAAATACGCGTTGTGCGACAAGTCGACCTGCAAGGCCTCTGCCGACGGCAAGACCGCGGAGTGCACCTGCCCGGTGCTCGAAGGGCCGTCCCTGGCCGATCCCAGTCAGACCAACGGGACCTGTGCTCCGAAGCAGCCGGGTGGAGTCTATTCCTTCTTCTCCCTCCAGGGGTTCGATCCCAGCGGCCAACTCGCCTGCCCAAGCGGGCATTGGGCCCAATGCTGGAACGCTCCGTGCGAGATCCTCGCCGGCGGCAAAGAAGCCAAATGCGTTTGCCCGCTCTGCTCGGAGAGCTTCACGACGCCCGGCGGCAACTGCAACCCGGCCAACTGCACCGGCGAGATCCTGGTCGGCGCACCCTTCCCGGTCAAGGGCAGCGGCGGCTGCAAGAGCAAGGGCCGCTAGACGCTAGAACGGTCGCATGTCCAGATTCGTCGATGCCTGGCGCCGGCGACGCGGCTATGCCGGCCTTCCCTGGGGGATCGATCTCCTTCTCACCGACGGCTGCAACCTGCGCTGCAGCTACTGCCCGATCTGGGGCGACGACGCGGTGGTTCCGGCGCCGGCAAACTTCATGGACACCGGCGCCGCTCTTCGCTTCATCGCCGAGGTGGCGGCCTTTCGCCCCATGATCCGCCTCTTCGGCGGCGAACCTTTCATCCACCCCAACTGGCGGCAGGTCGTCGCCAGCGCCCGCGACCACGGCCTGCAATGCACGGCGGTGAGCAATGGCATGCGCCTGGCCAAAGAGGCGGAAGACGTCGTCCGCTCGGGGCTGCTCGCGGTCGGCATCTCGCTCGATACGAATGGCCCGGTCAACGATGCGCTCCGGGGCCGCGGCACGCTCAGCACCATTCAGCGCGGCCTCGCCGCCCTGGCCGCGGCGAAGGAAAGATTTGGCTCGCGGACGCCGCAGGTCGAGATCTACACCACCGTTCACGAGGGCACCTACGCCCATCTCGCCGAATGGGCGGAGGAGCTCTCGTCATGGAACATCGAAAAACTACGCCTGCAGCACCTGATCTGGTTCTCGTCCGCGCAGCATCGGGACTCGATGAACCTGCTGCGGGAGGCGATCCCCGATCCCGTCTTCTTTCGTGCGGAGGACGCCTCCTACACGCGCGATGAGCTCCCGAAGATCGACGGCGCAATCCTCGCCAGCCAGCTCGCGGCCTTGCGCGCCCAACAGTACCCGTTTCACATCGAATCCCATCCTGACCTTCCTGTCGATGAGATGGTGCGTTATTACGAGGAAACCGAGTACCGGCGTCACGATCGCCTGGCCTGCACCACGATGGAGAACTACGCCTTCGTCGACCCACGAGGCCGTCTGTACCCCTGCCTGACTCTGGACATGGGCAACGTTTTCGAATCGTCTTTCGCCGCGGTCTGGAACGGCTCCCGCTTCCGTGCCTTTCGCCGTCTCATCCGCCGCGAGCAGCGCCTCCCGCTCTGCCATCGCTGCCCCGATTCCTGAAACCCCTCCTGTCCGATCGACCGGACCGGGATGGGCGGCGCGCCTGGCTGGCGCGGCGGAGAGGGCGGGCCTGCGCGAAGACCGGGAAGCGAACGCCAGGCGGGCAGTGCCGCGGCGGAGCCATGGAACAGGTGAACCGGGCGGCGGTAAAGAGGCGGCAATCGGCGCCGATTTGAGGTAAAATGGTGACGTGCCGGGTGGTTCGATCAGGGATGGGGGAGCGCGGGAACCGGCGGGCGGCGGGCGTGCGGCTGGCATGCCGCAGGCACCCAACATTGACGGGCGGCCGCGAATGGTGTATAACTTACACCCGTAAGCGTTGGTCCCTCAGTGACTTGCTACAACAGCTCCGGCATTCACCCACACTCAAGGGGGCACAGGCGTGACATTTAGAATAGGTCAGAAGGTGGTTTACCCCAACCACGGCGTGAGCTTGGTCGAGAAGATCGAGGCGGGGCATATGGATGGGGTGGAGCAGATGTATTTTCACCTCCGCCTGCTGTCGAACAACTCCAAGGTCATGGTGCCCAAGGCGAACCTGGATCTCGTTGGCCTGCGGCCGCTTTGCCATACCCGTGACGTCCGGGCTCTTTTCGACATCCTCGAGGACGGCAACATCGACACGTACAAGGATTGGAAGGGACGCTACAAGCAGAACCTGGACAAGATGAAGACCGGACGGTTGACGGAGGTCGCGGAAGTGCTCAAGAACCTCCGCCTGGTGAGCCAGCGCAAGAGCTTGTCGTTCCGCGAGAAGAAGATGTACGAGCGCGCCAAGTACTTCATCGTCAGCGAGGTGGCGCACGTCAAGGACATCTCGGAGCGGGACGCCGAAGAATTGGTCGAGCAGGCACTCGCCTCAAGCCTCGAGAAGCGCCAGCGGACGAAGGCCGCCAGCTAGTGACCCGCGGCGACGTGACGCGACACTAGCTGAATTCAGCCCTGCCGCGTCATTCGCGCCGCGGAGCAGTGCGCCGGCACCGGGCTGCGGCAGGGCCGCCTGCGGCATCACTTCCGGCCTGCTGACGTCCGGATGAGGAACGCGACACCGGTCCGCGGCCGGTCAGCCGGTTACGGCGAGGAGCGCACCACACCACCGTGAACAAACACAACCTGCTCTTCGCGGGCATCGGCCTGCTGATCGGCTTCATCATGGGTTATGTGCTGCAAGAGATCATGGCGGCGCGCCAGCCGCTTCGCCGGCTCCCCGGCGAAGGCGCGGTGATCTCCTCGGCCGCCGCTCCCTCGGCCTCGGACGACGCCGCCGCGGCGGGAGACGGTTCCCAAGCGGGCACCCCTGGCGCCACTGGCTCCGACGTCGGCGCGCCCGCCGGAGGCCCCGGCCCCGGCGCGGCAGGAGACGCCACCGGCGGCACGGGCGCCACCGCCGGCCCAGGCGGAGCAGGCGGTGCTGGCTCCGCGGGCGGCGGCCCGCCGCCGGCGATGGCCGCGGTA
>DATKFK010001086.1:0-5120 GCA_035544375.1 Thermoanaerobaculia bacterium | reverse complement strand
CGCCATCTCGATCGCCGTCATCGTCGTCTACTACATCATGCTCAACAACGGCGAGGAGGCCGCCCGCTACGGCAAGCTCTCGGCCGGGGTGGCGATGTGGCTGCCGAACCTGGTGCTGGCGGCGCTCGGCGTCTTCATCCTCCTGCGCCGCAACAGCGACAAGAGCCTGCTGCTGAGCCGCTTCGACCGCTGGGTGCGCACCGATCTGTGGCGCCGCCTGCGCTGGTTCGAGCGCAAGCGCCGGGCGAAGGTGCGGCAGGTGGCGGCGCGCCGGCGGCTGCGCGCGCAGGCTGGACCGCGGCTGCTGCTGCGGCTGCCCCGCCCGCGGATCCTCTTCCCGAGCCTCATCGACCGCTACGTGGCGACGCTTTTTGGGCGCGTCTTCGTGCTGGTGCTGTTCTCCGGCGTCACGCTGTTCGTGGTTTTCGACTTGACCGAAAGAATCGACGACCTCATCAAGAACAAGATAGCGGCGGCGGTCATCATCAAGTATTACAAGTATTTTTCCTTGCAGATCATTTACCAGATTTCACCCATCGTGGTGCTGGTCACCACCCTGATGACGTTCGCCCTGCTCAGCCGCACCAGCGAGATCGTCGCCTGCAAGGCGCTCGGCATCAGCCTGTACCGCATCTCCCTGCCGGCCCTGGTGGGCGCCCTCATGGTCACCGCGGTGTCGGGCTACCTCGAATGGGGCAAGATCCTGCCGGCTGCCAATGAGAAAGTCGCCGAGGCCAAGGACCGCATCCAGGGGCGAACCACCGCCCGCACCTACCGCCGAGCCGATCGGCAGTGGCTCTTCGGCCAGGGCCGCTACATCTACAACTACCTCAACTACGACGCCAACACGCAGACCCTGCAGCGCCTGCAGGTCTTCGACTTCGACCCGGCGCACCACTTGATCCGCCGCCTGTTCACCGAGAGCGCCCGCTACATCGGCGACGCCTGGGTATTCTCGCGCGGCTGGGCGCGCACCTTTCCCGGCAACCTGCGCATCAGGTTCGAGCGCTTCGACCAGCCGCGGATCGTGCACTACCCCGAGACGCCGGGCTACTTCGACTCCGAGATCCGCCCACCGGACCAGATGGGCTACCACGAGCTGAGGGACTACATCGAAGAGATGAACGAGAGCGGTCAGCCGGAGCCCGACCTGCTGGTGAGCCTCTACGAGAAGGTCGCCTACCCGGCGATCTCGATGGTCATGGCCCTGGTCGCCCTGCCCTTCGCCTTCCGGCTGGGGCGCCAGGGAGCGCTGTACGGCATCGGGCTTTCGGTCATACTGGGCTTCGTCTTCATGGCCATCTTCGCCTTCTTCACCAAGCTGGGCGAGGCAGGCGCCCTGCCGGCGCTGGTGGCCGTCTGGAGCCCGAACACGGTCTTCGCCATCCTGTCGGTCTATCTCTTCCTCGGCGTCCGGACCTGAAGCCGCCGAGCCCGGGCCGGCCGGCGGGGGCGGGGCGCGCGCCGCCGGGTGAGACGCCCGTCGGCCCAGCCTCGGGCCCGCCGATCTCAGCCGGTCTCAACCGATCTCAGGCTGGCGGCATGAACCGGAGGTCGGGCGTGTGGCGGGCCTGTTTGAGGAAGGCCGCAACCTCCTGCACCAGCCCGAGGCTCACCTGCTCCAGCTGCGCGGCGTTGCAGAAGACCAGGAAGGCGGCCATCGCCTCGCGGTGGATCTGGCGGGACTCGAAGAAGACGAGCATCTCCTGCGCCACCCTGCGCGTCTCGACCGTGCGCCCCTGCTGCAAGTAGACCGCGGCCAGGTCGAGGCTGACCAGCGCCGCGTCGTACTCGATCGCCAGTTCGACGAAGGAGTCGCGAACCTCGCGGAAGGCCGCCTCGGCCTGCTCGAGCCGATGCAGTCCCTGCGCCACCATGCCTTCCAGCCACCGCAAGCGCAGCAGGTTCATGCGGTCGCCCATCTTGAGGTAGAGCGGCCGGGCGTGGAAGAGCAACGCGAAGGCCTCGCGCGGCTTGCCATCGTCGAGCAGCGCCATGATCTGGTTGTGGCGCACGGCCAGGTACCAGCGCGGCTCTTCCTGGGGATCGATCAATTCGAGGGCTCGGCGCAGCAGTTCCATGCTGCCCTCGAGGTCGCGAGCTTCCAGCAGGACCAGGCCCTTCTGGGCCAGCGCCTGGCCCATCAGGCTCGACTGGCCGAGCCGGCGGTAGATGGCAATCACCCGATCGAGCAGGCGCGCCGCGTCGGCGAGCTCCCGCCGGTCCCGATGCAGCGACGCCCTGAGATCGAACACCTTCGCCTTGTCGAGCAGAGCCACCCGCGGGTGTGCCGCCAGCAGCGCTTCCGCGGAGCGGAAGGTGGCAGCGGCACCTTCGTGATCGGAATTGATACGCAGCGCGTTGCCGAGCTGCGCCCAGGCCCGCGCCCGCAGGCCGGCAAGGAGATCGGGACTTGCCGCCGCGAAGGCGCCCGGCGGCAGCGCGGCGCCCGGCGGCGGGGTGGCGGATTCGCCAGCGGCTTGGGCAACGCGCTCGGCAACCGCCACCGCGATGCTGGCGAGCTGCTGCGAGCGGGCCGGATCGCGGAAGCCTACTACATGGCTCGCCAGCAACAGTCTCTCGCAGAGCATGCGGTCGCGAAAGCGCGCGCTGTTCTGGACCAGCAGCTGCTGCCGCGGCGCCGGATGCTGCATCAGCTCCTGGAAGAGCCCGCCGGCACGCCGCCGCGCGGCGTCGAGGCCGGCTTCTTCGAGCGTGACGCGGGAGAAGACGCGGTCCAGCACGGCGTCATAGGCCGCGTCCTTCGCGGCGTGGTGATCTGAGCCAGCTGAGCCAGCTGAGCCAGCCGAGCCGGCGGCACCAGCGACCCCGGCGTGCGCTTCGTAGGCATCGTTCGCGGGCACCAGCTCCAGCGTGGCCGGGTTGCCGCCATCGGGAGCCGCGCCTCGCGACCTGTCGGCGCCCTGCGACGGCAGCTCCGTCGTCCTCGTTCGCGGGGCGGCGACCGACCCGGCCGGCTGGGCAGTCGCCAGGACACGGTTGGGAGCCGCGGCCCCGGCGGTCTCGGTCCGGCGGTCGATTCCCGTCGTCCCCGTCGTCCCCGATGTCGCCGTCGTGGCCGACGTGGCCGTCGGCGAGGTGGCGGCGAAGGCGGCGAGGGCCTTGGCGGGCAGGGTGAGGTTCCAGACCTGGCGCGCCTGCTGCCGGCAGGACTGACAGCCCCGCAGCAGGTGCCGGAAGGTGTGCCGCATCTCCTCGGACGAGAGCCCTCCATCCATGAAGCGCCACAGCACTTCCCTGCTCACATGCTGCTCCCGGTCCGCGCCATCGCCAGCCGGCACACCATGCTCGCTCATGGAGTCTTCTTTCTGCCGAGGCCCGCCGTCAACTCGCGGGTCAGAGCGGCAAGACAGCGGTTGGTCGTCTTGCTGATGCTTGTCGGGCTGTACCCCAGCCGCTGGGCCAGCTCCGGAGGCTCGTAACCTTGGCTGTAGCGCAGAGACAGAAGGGCGCGGCAACGGCCTGGCAAGCGGTCGATCGCCATCGCCAGATCCCGCCGCAAGTCGGCGCCCTCCTGCTCGGGCGCCATCGGCTCGGCCATGCATTCGAGCACCGCGGCATCCACCGCATCGTAGAGTTTGCGACGACGCTCCCGCCAATAGAGGAGGCACTTGTTGCGCAGCGTGCCCATGAGCCAGGACTCGGGGTCGCGGATCGCCTGGCGCTGGTACAGTAGAGCGAGCAAGGCTTGCTGCACGATGTCCTCGGTGTCCTGGGGCGGGACCCGGTAGTGCGCGAACAGGGTCCTCATGCGGGGCCGCACGGACTTCAGGAACCGCTCGAGAGAGCTTTCGGCTTCAGAGGTATCGGCAGCGCTCATGGGGCGGCAGAGGCGTTTCAGTTTCTAAGCACCCTACCACCAGAATTGCGTTTTGTCCAGCGGGCACAACTCTCCCCGGGAGGCGCTCGCGGCACTTCACGAAGCCGCCCCAGGCGCGCCCCGGCGGCGAGCGCCAGGCTCGAGAGAGATAAAGGAGGGGCCTAGCTGCCGTTCCCGTCCATCCCGGCCCCCGCATCGATCTGCGATCCCGTGCCCGTGATCAGTTGTAGCAGGAAGGCGATCAGGGAGGTGTGGCGCGGCGCCGTGTGCGTCGCCGCTGGCAGCGGCCGGCTCTGCGTCGCCTGCAGGCCGGCTGCCGGTAGGAGTAGGGCGGCCAGCCCGAGGATGGCGACGCTGCGACGAAGGCTGCGGCTGGACATGACGATTCACTCCTTCATGTGTCGTCCCGGCGCGGCAGGCGCCGAGCAGAAAGCGAAAGCCCTGAAGGTAGGTTGCCGCTGGCCGCTTTGGCGAGACATCTTGGCTGCGCCTTCCCGAGCGAAGCCGGCGGCGGCCGGCGAGTGACCCGGCAGGTAGGCGGCTTCCGCCCGGCTCGCCCGGCTATCGACCGGCTTCCGGGCATCCGGCACCGCTGCGCCAGGGCCTCGGCCTGGACGATGGTGCGCGGCGCTGACGGCGGCTCGAGAAGGCCCCACGCCAAGGGACCTGGCCGACGACGCGACGCCGCCGAGGCTCGCTCTCCCTGCCCACGGCTCTTCCCGAGCCGTGTCGCGGGCCGCGACTCGGTGCTTACCTGCCGGCCTGGACTAGTGGACGTCGTCCGCCAGGGCCGGCCGCGGCGGCGAGGTTTCAGTCGTCTTTCAGGGCCGCTTCCGGTTGAGGCTGGAAGCGGGCACCCAGAAGCCGTTCGGAGAGCGCCGCCAGGCACCGGTGGGTCACCTTGCGGATGCTCGACTGGCGATAGCCGGTGCGCTCGGCGGCCTCGGCGGTGCTGCAGCCCAGGCCGTACCGCAGCCGAAGCACCGAGCGGCAACGGTCGGGAAGTTGGTTCAGCAGTGTGTCGAGGTCGGCGCGCAGGTCAGAGCGCTCCTGCGCCGGGGTCTCGGCCTCGGCGAGGAGCTCGAGGATGGTGCTGTCCACCAGGTCCCAAAGCCGGCTGCGATGCTTGCGCCAGTAGATGATGCAGCGGTTCGCCAGCGTCGCCAGCAGCCATGCTTCGGGGTTGCGGATGCTGCCTGCCTTCGAGACCATGATGAGGAAGGTCTCCTGCAGCAGGTCGTCCGCATCCTGGAGCGGGATGCGATGACGCCAGAGAACC
>DATKFK010001085.1:0-4200 GCA_035544375.1 Thermoanaerobaculia bacterium | reverse complement strand
CGGTCCACCCGCGCCCGACCGGACCGTCGCCGGCGGGCTCCGCCCGCGGGGAGCGCTCCGCCCTCGCCGCGGCAGGGCTGCCGGCACACCGCCCGGTGGTCGCGGTCCTCGGCTTCCAGAACCTCTCCCGCGATCCGGCGGCGAGCTACATCGACAACGTCCTGCGCGAAATGCTGCCCAGCGAGCTGGCCGGCGGCGGCAAGCTGCGGCTGGTCTCGAGCGAAGACGTGGAGCGCTCGCGGCGAGACCTCGCGCTCTCGGTGGTGTGCAGCCTGAGCGGCGGCACGCTGCTCAGGGTCCGGCGGGCCATCGGCGCCGATCTCGTGGTCACCGGTTCCTACCTGGTCGTCCGCACGCCTCCTGCCGGCTCCGAGGTCCGTTTGGACGTCACCGCCCAGGACACCGCGACCGGCGCCACGGTCACCACCCTCAACGAGAGGGGCAGCGAGCAGTCGATCCTCGAGACGCTGGCCCGCCTGGGCGTCGCGCTGCGCGGCGCGCTCGGCGTCCCCTCGCTGTCGGATGCCGAGGCGAAGCAGCTGCAGGCCGCCCACCCCGGCAATCCCGAGGCCGCACGCCTGTATGCCGAGGGGCTCGCCAGGCTGCGGCTCTCCGACGCGCCGGCGGCACTGCGGCTGCTCGAACGCGCGGTGCGCTCGGACCCGCAAAACCCGCTGATCCGGTCGGCGCTCGCCGCGGCCTGGTCGGACCTGGGCTACGACCGCCGCGCCGAGGAGGCCGCCCAGGAGGCCTTCCGCCTCGCCGCGGGCCTGCCCCGCGAGGACCAGCGTCTCATCGAGGCCCGCTACCGCGCCGCCACCGGGCAATGGGACCGCGCGGCGGCCATCTACGGCGCGCTGTGGACCTTCGTCCCCGACGATCTCGAGTATGGGCTCCTGCTGGCCGGCGCCCAGACCCGCGGCGGCAACGGCAAGGCGGCCCTGGTCACGGTCGCGCGCCTGCGGCGGCTCGCACCGCCGGCGCGCAGCGACCCGCGTATCGACCTGGCGGAGGCCGCGGCTGCCGCCTCGCTCTCGGACCTCAAGCTTCAGCAGCGCGCGGCGGAGGCCGCCGCCGGCAAGGCGACGGCGCGCGGCACGCGCGGGGTGGCCGCGGATGCCCGCTTCCTCGAGGGGCAGGCGCTCGCCGGCCTGGGCAGGCTCGATGCAGCCCGCACCGCTTACGACGAGGTGGCGCGCGTCGAACGCGAGCTGGGAGACCGTGCCGGCGAGGTGCGGGCGCTCCATGCCGCCGCCCTCCTCCTGCTGGCGCACGGCGCGACCGCCGGCGGCGAGGCGATGCTGAACCAGGCGCTGGCGTCGTATCGGGCCATCGGCAACAAGGGCGGCGAGGAGCGGGCTTTGTGCGACCTGGCCCAGGCTCGCTTCAACCGCGGCCAGCTGGCGGACGCCGCCGGTCAGCTGGAGCAGGCGCTCGCGCTCGCCACCGAGACCAACGACAAGCAGGCCGCCTTCCAGGTCCTTGCCCAGCTGGGCCACGTCCGCCGCGAGCAGGGCGACCTCCCGGCGGCGCAGCTCCGCTACGAGGAGGCCTGGCGCATCGCGCGCGAGGTCGGCAACCGCAGCCAGGAGGCCAAGATGCTCAACAGCCTGGCCTTCCTGCTGCGCTCGGCGGGCCAGCTGCAGGCGGCCCAGGAGAAGCTTGCCGCGGCGCTCGCCATCTTCCAGGCGGTGGGCGATCGCAAGGGCGCGGCGTCGGCGCTGTCCAATCTCGGCATCCTGCTGCTCGACCGGGGCGACCTCGCCGGCGCCGCCAGCCGCCATGCCGAGGCGATGGCGATCCGCCGGCAGCTGGGACTGCGCGAAGGCATCGCGGTGAGCGTCTACTCGCTCGCCGAGATCGATTACTACCGCGGCAACCTCGCGGCGTCGCGGCAGGGCGCCGAGCAGGCGGCGGCGACGTTTCACGATCTCGGCTACGGCGACCGGCGGGCGGCGAGCCAGCTGCTGCTGTGCGAGATCGAGCTGGCCGGCGGCCACGCCGGCGCGGCGGAGGCCCAGGCACGCGAGGCCGCGACGCAGTTCGCGGCGGCCGGGGCGCGCGACGACGAGGCGGTGGCCTGGGCGCTCGATGCGCAGGCGCTGGCGCGCGGCGGCAGGACTGCCGATGCCGCCAGGGCGATCGCCCGCGCCACGGACCTCATTCGCGCCAGCCGTGACGCGGACGACCGCCTGTATGTCGAGGCCGCCGCGGCCGAGGTCGAGGCGTCGCGGGGCTCCCCTGCCGCCGCGGCCCGGCACCTGCAGGCGGCGCTCGGCAGGGGCCAGGCGGCGCGGCTGCCGGCGCGGCTCGAAGCCCGCCTCGTCCTCGGCCGGATCGAAGCCGTGGCGGGCGACGCCGCCGGCGCCCGCGCCACCCTCGGCGCGCTTGCCCGCGAGGCTTCAGGGTACGGCTTCGCGCAGCTGGCGCACGACGCGGCGAGCAGCGGGCCCGGTCCCGCGCACGACGCCCTCGCCGCCCCGCCCTCGTAGCGCCGCCTGGCCCGCCGGCGGCCGGACCTCGCGCCACCACCTCCCACCCCGGGACCGCAGCCGGCACCCGCGTGCCGGAGCCGGGTCCACGGCGGCCGGACGCCAGGGTGCCGGTGCCAGGTCCATGGCAAAGATACCTCAGGCCGGCAGGCCCGTCCCGACTCCGGACCGGCCCCCGCGCCGTCCCCGTGGCATAGCGCCAAGTCTTTCCCTGACCGTGCTTTAGGAGTCGATGCCGCCTGCCGCGCCGCGCCTTCCCGCGAGCTCGGCACAGCCGTTGCCCTGCTCCCTGGCCGGCCCGCAAGGCCAAGGCAGCCAAAACCAACGGAACCTCGAGGGCCAACGAGCCAGCCAGGCGCAAATTGGCGAGTTGCCCGCGACCAGGAAAAAGGAGAGTCCCATGAAGACCTTAGCCGCGATCCTAGTGACCGCAACCCTCGCCACCACCGCCCCGCCGCTTGCCGCGGCGGTGGACTGCGGAGGCTGCTGGGGCAGCCTCAACTGCCCCGTCCCGCCCGCCTGCCCCGCCGGCGCGAAGCACGTGTCCGGCACCACCATGTCCGTCATCCAGAACGCCGTCAACGCCGCGGCCCCCGGCGCCGTGATCTGCGTCGCGCCGGGCACCTACGTCGGGAACCTCAACTTCCACGGCAAGGCGGTCACCGTCAAGTCCAGCACGCCGCTCGGGGCCATCCTCAAGGGTGGCGTCACCGGCACGTCGGTCGTGACCTTCACCTCGAACGAGAGCCAGGCGAGCGTCCTCGACGGCTTCGTGGTCACCGGCGGCTCCGCCCCCGGCGGCGCCGGCTTCCTGATCGTCAACGCTTCGCCGACGATCAGGAACTGCCTGGTCAAGGGCAACACCGCCACCGGCGCCTCCTACCCGCGCGGCGGCGGGGGCGCCGTCGTCGGCAGCTTCGCGGCGCCCTCGATCAGCTGCACCTGCTTCCAGGGCAACCACTCCGATTACGCCGGGGGCGGCTTCTCCAGCGGCTATCTCGCGCATCCCGACCTCTACAACGACACCTTCGCCAGCAACACCGCGTCCTATGGCGGCGGCTACTCGTCGAGCTTCAGCGGCCTCGCCAACATCGAGAACAGCGTCTTTTCGGGGAACTCGGCGATCGACGGCGCCGGCCTCCACATCGCCACCACGTTCGGCGCCACCCTGGTGCGCCGCACGATCGTGCAGGGCAACCGGGCGTCCGGCATCGGCGGCGGCGCCTGGGTGCCGGCGGGTTTCGCGACCTTCCTCAACTCGGTCTTCGACGGCAACTCCGCGGGAGAGGGCGGCGGCGCCGCGACCGGCTACGACGGCGTGCTGACCGTGGAGTCGTCGATCTTCGTCCACAACGCCACCAGCCTCCCGACCAGCGCCGCGCTCACGGCCGACGCCGCGCCCCAAGGCACGACGCTGATCAACAACTTCAACCTGTTCTACGGCGATACCGGGGGCAGCGGCGAGTTCACGAACACGCTCGGCAACCTCGGCATCGTGACCGGCACCAACCCGTCGTTCACCGGCTGTTACGTGCCGGGTGCGGCGGCGCTGCATGCCGGGCTCCCCGACTACCACTTCAACAACGCCGACGGCACGAAGAACACCCTGGGCATCCACGGCGGCCCGATCGTGCCGTAGCCCGGGTGGTCCGGCGCTCCGCCGGATCGCCCACCCGCCCCCCCATCCCCCCCGGCGGCGGCCACGCCC
>DATKFK010001084.1:0-18441 GCA_035544375.1 Thermoanaerobaculia bacterium | reverse complement strand
CGGCCGACGAAGTTGACGAAGTTGGTGCCCTGGGTGAGCAGCTGCGCCATCCAGGCGTTGTTGTCGCCGGCCCCCGAAAGGTGGCAGTCGGTGCAGGCCTTGGTCTCGCGGGCGCGCACGGTGTGCGGCACGTGCGGGTTGAACGCCTGGCTGCTGAAGCCCGGCGCCGAGATGGGCGGCTGCTGCATGTAGAAGTGATCCCGGTTGGCATTAGTCGACGACAGCACCAGTGCCGACGACGAGCGGACCGGCGCGATCTTGCCGCCGGTCGCGGTGCCGGAGACGCCCAGCATGTAGGCGTCGGTGCGGATCACCTGCGGGTTGTAGGAGGCGTAGTTGCGCGTCACCGTCCCCTCGTAGTGGTTCATCGCCGACTTCTGGTCGGCCTCCTGCGGCAGGTGGCAGCCGGAGCACGAGGTCATCCACGACGAGTGGCAGCTGTAGCAGGTCATGCTGCCGTCGGAGTGCGCCAGCGCCGTCTGGTCGCTCGGCAGGAAACCCCACGTGGCGCCGTCGCGCTGCAACGTCTTGGCCAGGCGTGACCGCTCGTTGTAGTGCGGGTCGCCCGGGGTGATCGAATCCTTGACCTGCACCACCTCCCACTCGCGGCCGGGATCGAGCATCGAGCGCTGGTAGAGTCGCCCGCCGCGCCAGACGAAGCGGTGGCGGCCGCCTGGCGTGATGCCCAGCGAGAGGTCGGTGCCCGATGCAACGAACCCCGCACCCGCGGCGGCCGCGGCCGCGGGGGTCGCGCCGGCGGGATCGGCAGTCGGGGCAGCCGGGGCCGCCGGTCCGGAGGTGCGCAGCGTCGCGTAGGCGCCGGCGGTGCCGTGGCAGTCGATGCAGCCGATCTCGATCGCGCCGCCGTACTCGCCGTGCAGCAGCCCGTCGCCGTGCGAATCGCTCGAGAAGTGGCAATCGACGCAGTGCATCCCTTTTTCGAGATGGATGTCCTTGAGATGGACCGCCTTCTTGAAGCGGTCCGGATCGTCGAAGTCCACCACCTTGTCGTCGGCGTCCAGCAGGCGGCCCTTGCGGTCCTGCTTGTAGACGGCGCGGAAGATCCAGCCGTGGCCGTGGTAGTCGGCGAACTGGGTGTGCTTGAGACCCGGGTTCAGGTCCGCAACGCGGCCCAGGAAGGCGGGGTCCGACCACAGGCCGCGCGCCGCCGCTCCCTCGGGGTTGCGGTCGAGGCTGGCCCGCTTCTCGGCTTCGCTCGGGTAGCGCTGCTGCTTGGGCCACAGCGCCTCGCCGTCGGTCTCGTAGTCCCACATCGTGTAGCCGAGATAGGTGTTGACGAAGGAGTTGGGCTGGTGCATGTGGCACGACATGCACTGGCTGGTGGGAATGGCGCGGGTGAAGGCGTGGCGCAACGGGTGACCCGGTTCGCCGCGCGGGATCGTCGGGTCGCCCGAGGCGCTCTCCCCGGAATGGCCGAAGGCGGCGTAGGGCCCCGAGTTGGCGGGATCGCGGTCGTTGGCGTAGACCACGTGGCAGGCGGTGCAGCCGCTCGACCGGTAATCGCCCGGGTGGTCGTTGGTGCCGAGCAGCGACAGGTGGGGGTCGTTGAGGCGGGTCTTCTGCAGGTTGATCAGCGCCGGGCTGATGCGCAAGCCGGTGCCGCGGCCGCGGCTGCTCAGCCGGATGTCGGGCTGGCCGGCCTCGTCCTCGGGGTTGGGATTGCCGATGTCGGGAAACGAGGAGGGCGCCAGCAGGCCGCCGCGCTCGAAGGCGCGGAAGTACTCGCCGGGCTGGACGATCTCCCACCGCGGCAGCGGCACCACGAACGGCAGGGCGCCGCGCGCCAGCTGCTCCGGCGTCGGCGGCGTCGCCGGCCGGATCTGGCGGCCGCCGCCGTCGCGGCCGTAGCTCTCGCCGAGCGCCGAGACCTTCTGGCCGACGATGCCGTTGGCATAGCCGGCCGCCCCGAAGAAGATCGAGGAAGTCGTCATCGGGCTCTTCAGCACCCGGTTGACCTGGTCCTGGTGGCAGGGCCCGCAGGTCTCCTGCGCCACCCGCAGGTCGCCGGGGTTGACGAAGCGGACGAACTCCGCCGACTCCGCGAGCAGCAGCGTGTAGCTGCGCTCCGGGTTTGCCGAGCTCAGGCGGCCGGCGGGGAGGGTCTCCGCCGCGGCGCCCACCGCGCCCGCACCGCCAGGAACACTGGCCGCGCCCGCGCTGCCGGGAGCACTGGCCGCGCCCGCGGCGGTGGGAGTGCCCGCAACGCCGGCAGCAGCCCGCCGCGCCCAGCGCTCCGGGAAGCGCGGCTTGACGTGCGCCGCTTGCAGGGCCGCCTCGTAGCCCGGGCTCCCCGGCGGTGCTCCTTCAGGGACCATCGCCGAAGCGTCGCCGCCGTGGCATTGCACGCAGCTGATCTGCACCGCCTCGGAGGCATGGATCGGCTCGATGCCGGCATGGCAACCCAGGCAGCCGCGGCTGCCCGCCAGCGCCGCCTCGCGCGACTGGCGCAGCCGCGCCACGAGCGCCGATGCCGCGGCCGTGGCCGTGGCCGGCTGCGGCGAGGTGGTGGCGGTCGCGGAGCTCGCCGGTGGCGGCGCCGGCGCCGGCTCGGCGGCCAGAGCTGGCGGCGTCTGCTCGCCGGCGGCGAAACCGGACAGCATGCCCGCGACCGCGGGCACGAGGGGCAGCAGCGCGAGCAACGCCAGGCGGTCCGGCCGGCGCGCGGCGCGCCGGGATCGCCGCCGGCCGTGGGGGTGGAGAGTGGACATGAGTTTCACGGCGAGCCCTCAGAAGGACAGCACCACGTTGGCGAAGGCCGCATAGAGCGGTCCACGGTCGCCGTAGATGTCCTTGAAGCCGGCGCCGGGCAGCAGCGTGGCCACCCCCGCCAGCAGCACGACGTTGTTGTTGAGGAACGGCCGGAAGCGCGCGCCGAGGCTCAGGTCCCAGCCGATCTCGCGGCGGATCGGCGCCTGGAAGAGCAGCAGCTCCAGCACCTCGGTCTGGTCGAAGCGCAGGTAGTTGCCGTTCACCTCCACGCGCAGCCGCGGGGTGAGGTCGAGATCGACGCCGGCGGACAGGAGGTGCAGGCCGGGGTTGACGAAGTTGGGCTGCCCCTCGTCCTTGCTGCTGCGCAGGTCCGGCAGCAGGCTGCCCCGGTTGACCAGCGCCACGCCGGTGTCGGGCAACCGGATGCCGAAGCGGTTCCAGAAGCTGAAACCGCCGCCGGCGAAGGCCGGGTTGTCGAGGATGCTGTCGAAGCCGTGCGCCGTGCGCCCGGTGGGGTTGCCGTCCCCCGAAGCGTACAGGTAGGCCAGCCGGGGCCGCCACCAGTCGCGATCGACGGACAGCTCGAGCGCCGCCATGCCTGCCCGGATGTCGACCTGGTCGTGATTGCCGCCGCTCGGGTCGGGGCCGGCGATGGGGTTCAGGCTGTCGGTGCCGGTCACGTAGTAGAAGGCGTGATCGACGTTGACCCGCCCGAAATGACCGAGCCCGGTCCAGCCGAGGTAGACGGCCTGCACGGTGTGCGGTGTGAACGAGCCCACCGGATCGGGGCGGACCAGGAAGCCGTTGGTGTCGTAGTGGAGGGTGGCTTCGTCGTGCAGGTAGTGGACCGAGGCCTGCGCCGTGTAGCCCGGCACCAGGAAGTCCTGGCGGTAGACGCTCGCCACCGCCACCTGCTGGTGGCGCGCGTCGAGGGTGTTGAGGCCGCTGTTGGTGTCCTTTTCGAGCTGGTCGAAGCCCGCCAGGTTGAACTGGTCGCGGTTCGACTCGTACGAGCCGAACAGACGGACGCCGAGATTGGTGTCGGTGAAGATGAAGCCGCGGAAATCGCTGTTGAACGGCTGGATGCCGGCCCGCACCGAGACGAAGTCGAAGCTCGGCGAGAGGTCGGCGAGCTTCACCTCGCCGAAGAGCTCCTGCAGCGCCACGAACCCGTCCGTGCGGCTGGTGCCCTGGCGGACGTCGGGGTTGACGACGCCGTTCTCGGCCACCCGCAGATAGTTGACGTCCGCCACCACGCTGGCCTTGATCCGCCAATCGACCGGCCGGAACGCGGTCTCGCCCTTGAAGAGGTCGGCGGAAAAGCCCACCGTCTCGGTGAGCAGCAGCTGCCCGTTGCGGCCGAAGAACTGCAAGCTCCCCGGCCGGTTGGCGCTGGCGCCGGACGGGGTCGGCAGCTGGCGCGGCTCGGCCAGCGTGTCGGCGACGGCGCTCAGGTTCAGGAACAGGTCCTGGCCGTGGATGGGCAGGTCGCCCTTCCAGCGGTTCTGGTTGTAGGGGTCCCAGCGGCTGCCGGGAACGGTCAGCTCGTACGGCGGCAGCACCACCCGCCAGCGGTCGGTGAATTCCTGGAAGTCGGCTTCGGCCGACTCGATCGGCGGCGCGTAGCTCTCCGGCACCGACAGCAGCGGGCGGCGCGGAAAGCGGCCTGGCAGCTGCACCAGCAGGTCGGCGGTCGCCCCCGCCGAGCCACCGCCCGGCGTCTGCACGCCGGCGCTGACGAAGTAGCCGCCGGCAGCCAGGGGCGCCGGCCAGATCAGGCTCCAGCGGCCATCAGGGCCGACGGCGCAGGTGGCGGTGGCGGGAGCACTGGCGCTGCCGCCCGGCGCCGGTGCCGCAGGTGGCGCCGGAGCCGACGCCGAAGCCGAAGGGGGCGCCGAAGGCGGCGCCGAGGCCGCGCCGGTCCGGGACGCGGGCGCACCGGACGGCACGCCGGTCCCGGCTGCCACCGGCGGCGTCGCGACGATCGACACGACGACGGTCGAGCCAGCAGGCGCGTTGGTCGAGCCGGCAATGGTCACCTCGGGCGTCTGGCTGAACAGCGTCCTCCCGCCGTTGATCTCGAGCCGGTAGGCATCCGCGCCGGCCGCGCTCGAGGCGGGCAGCTGCGCCGCATCCAGGCTCGCGGGTGGGATCAACGAAGCCGCCAGTAGGAGCGCCGCCGATATCTGAGTCACGCGAGTCACGCGAGTCACGCGAGTCGCCCGAGTTACGCGAGTCATGCGCTCCACCCGCTCCACCCGCGCCACCTGCGCCGGCCGCGGCAGCGGGGCAGGCGCAGGCGGGCCTGCCGACGACGGCAATGCCCTCGGGGGCGGCAGGCTGCCGGAGCGCGCGCGAACGCCGGTCATTGCTCGGGGTTGCGCGGGAACTTGAGGAACGGCAGGCGGACGCCTTCGATGAAGACGTTGTCGGCCCAGATGCCGGTCGGCGGCAGGAAGCCCTGCGCGCCCAGGAAGGTGACGTAGTCGTCCTGCTCGACGCCGTCGCCGCTCACCCCCAGACCGCCGGCCAGGCTGCTGCCGTGGTAGAGCGGCAGGCTGCCGGGAAAGAAGACGATGCCGCTCTGGTGCTGCGGGTTGGCGGCCTGGGAGCCCTGCGTGCAGGGGTTGGCCGCGTCGGCTTGCAACAACCCGAAGAAGGGACCCGGTCCGGCGCCGTCGATCCCCGGCGGGTAGAGCGGCTGGGCGCCGAAGCCGATGGTGCGGTTGGTGACCGCGGTCCCCGGCGGCACTCCTGGGAGGTCCTGCTGCGCCTGGGCGCTGCCGCCGCTGAAATAGACGACGTTGCGCGACTTGGCCACCGCGACGTCGATCGAGAAGACGGTCGCGTCGGGCATGCGGTAGAGCGCCAGGATCGTGCCGTCGAGGTCGCTGACCGCGATCACCATGCGGGTGCGCGAGCCGAGCGGCAGGCGGATCTGCGCGCGGGTCAGAGAGGCGCCGGCGATCGCCTGCTGCACGATCTGGTCGACCTCGGCCGCCGACAGCTGCGAGCCGGCGGCCGGCCCCGCCAGGTAGCCCTCGGGTGCGCAGCCGCCGGTCTGTGGGCCGGGAGCGGCAAAGGCGCCGGCCGGCGTTCCCGGACCGGTGCCCGCCGGGCGGGTGGTCTGCTCGACGAAGGGCAGGCGGATGCCGTCGATGAACACCACGCCCGGCGGCGCGACGGTGGGAAGGAAGCCGGTCGCGGCCGCGGCGACGGCGGCGAACTCGGCCGCGGGCGGGGGCACGCCGGCGACGCCGATGCCGCCGACCACGGCGGTGCCGCGGAACAGCGGCACGCCGCCCGGATCGACCGCCGCGGGATTGCTGTCGAAGAGGTCCACCTTGCCGGTGACCGGTCCGGTGCCGCAGCCGGCGGTGTGTGCGGCGCCTTTGCAAAGGCCGCCGGCAAGCGAGACGGCCGGCGGCACCGCCTTGCCGGGGAGGAACGTGATGTCGAGATCGCAGCCGCGGTTGGTGTTCTCGATGCCGTAGAGCGCGGCGTTGGGAGTGTTGGCGATGCCGGGCGGAAAGTGGATGCCGGAAATGAAGCGCACGGTGCGCGACGACAGCGGTGCCTGGTCATTGCTGAAGAAGGCGCCGGTGCGGGCGAGGCCGATCGCCAGGTCGTCGTTGGCGGTCGAGGCGCCGGCCTGGCGGTAGAGGCCGAGCAGCTTGCCGGCGCGATCGACCACCGCCACCGTCATCGGCGGCGATGGGGGCGAAGCCACGGCGCCGGCGGCGGCCAGCGCCAGGCTCGAGACCTCCGCCGGGCTGAGCGCCGGCTGGCCGTCGGCGCAGACGGGCGGCGGGGGCGGCGGTACCGGCGGCGGCTTCTTGCGATGACCCGAACGCGCCGGCACGGGTGCGGCGGATACGGTGGACGGGGCGAGCTGCCGTGCCGCAGCCAGCGTGGGAACGAGGCCGCCGCCTGCGGCAAGCCAGCCGGCGAGGACCCAGAGGCTACACCGGCGGCACAAACGGGACACTGAACCGGCCTCACCCTCGTAGGCAGTCATAAGATTACCCAGCGGCGTTTCTACTGATCACGCTACCTGGCCGCTGCCGGCGCTGTCAAGGGTACAAGGCCGGAGTTTTAGATGATGTTTTTAAAGCCAGGGCCGATGCCGAGGCGGGCGCGGCGACCGCCGTGCCCGCGCTCTACCCCTTGCCTTGGTAAAATGCGTCAATCCTGCCGGGTTCGCAAAGGCGGCCGCCGCCGCATCATCGGCCTGCGGTATCGGGGCGCCGCCAAGCGACAGGTTCTGCCGGCGTCTACGGGCAATGGAACGTGATCGAGTCCGTAAGGGGCGGGAAGGTCCGCCCGGCTCTCCGGGTGTAGGTTTTCGTGACGCCTGTCGTGGTATCCCTGACCGTGAACTTCACGTTCAGGTTGGAGGAGCCGCCCGCCTGGATGAGGTAGTTACCCGTCCTGCCAGTGCAGAGCGAGCTTATGTGGACCTGCACGTCCGGATCGACGCCGCGCGGATTGAGCACGAAGTACCCCGTGGAGTCATTGAGGCTCACGACTGCCGCGTTGCGGGCCGGTTGGATTCCCGGGCTCAGGGAATACTTGGCGGACACCTGGAAGCGGCCGCCGACGAGACAGAGGAGGTGCTTGCTCGGAGCACAACTCGCCGCCGGCGGCTTGAGCCTCACGGGCAGCGATTTCGACGCGCTCCCGCAGCTGGTGTTGGACACGGTGACTGTCTGCTGGCCACTGGCGGGCCAGGCAACCGAAACTGCCGAGGCGTTGGCCGGACCCTGGATGCTGCCGCTGCCGACGTTCCAAGACCAACCAAGCGGATCCGGTTTGCAATTGCCAACGGCACTGAACACGACCGACGTGCCGATCGTGGCGGTGGCAGGCCCCTGTAGCTTGAGCTGGTAAGAGGACGAACTGTTCGGAAACACCGCTACGTTGGCCGTTTCCACGTCAAGAGAGCCGCCAAGAAAGCCGTCGATCACCGCGTTCAATTTGACCGCGTAGCTGGCGGCTGACGAGTAGGTGTGCGCTATTGACGGTTCGGTCACCGTCGCCTGCGTGCCGTCGCCGAAATCCCAGGTCGCGCTGACGCCGCTCGGCAAGCCGCTGTCGAACACGATGGGAACACCGACGAGCGGTGGTTGAGGCCCGTAGGTGATCGAGGGCGCCGGCGTGGTCGCCGCTGCGCTGGTCACCGCTCGCACTTCCTGCTGCTCGAAGCGGGCAGCCGCATGCGGCGTGCCACACGAAAAGGACGTGTTGTCGCGGACAGGCGTCGTGAGCGTGCCGGCGGGTGAGGGGTAGGTGTTGAACGCGCCCGTGAGCGTGTCCAGGACAGTCACCAGCGTTTGACGAGTGGAGGTACCCCCGATCAGGACCCATCGCTGGCCGCTCGCTGCACAGTCGTCCTCGAGACGAATGAGCATATCAGCCTCGGTCAGCGGACTCGCGGGGCTCGCGGGACTCGCGAACGAGGCATAGGCCGAGGACGGCGTTATCGGTGTCAGCACGCCCGGGAAGGCCGTCGTGCCGTCAGGTGAGTAGCTCAGCACTTGGACCTGGTATCTGGCGGCGGGCTGCTGCGAACCGGCATTGGCGGCGGCGGCCATTTTCGGCAGGCAAGCCGTTGTTTCGCTCTCGACACACGGGAACGGTGGACCGAGAGTGTTGGCGGCGTTCGAGGGAAGGGAGCTCCCCGCGGTGTTGTGTGCCGCGACCTGGAACTGGTGGGTAACCAATGGCAGCAGGTTGGTCAGAGCGACTGTCACGGGGCCGGACGTGGTGCCGGAGGCCGATGGAGGCGGGGCATAAAGGATGGTCGTTTCTCTGAGCAACGGGTTGCTATCCGTGATCGAGTAGCCGTCGACGTTCGAGCTGGCTTCGTTCCAGGTCAGCGTTATGGTGCCGGGTCCGGAAGGCGCCGCGGAGAGGTTCGTAGGACTGTTGGGCGCCGTGTTCGTCGGGGGCAGTTGCACAGTCGCCTGATATATGCCCTGGGCGCTGCCGCAGGCTGGATTCTGTGCCGTCACGGTATAGTTGCCAGGCGCGGTCCAGCCAACCTCGTAGGTCGCGCCGTTCGGGAAGTGGTAGTTGCTGTATCCACCGTCGAGATTCCAGACCCACTGGCCATCCGCTGGAATGCAGCCGCTGGTGGCAGTGGCAGTCAACTCGAGAGCTTCCGCTGTTGTTATCGTCGATGCGCCGTTCGAACTGGACACGCTGATGGTCGCAGGAGATGCAACGGCCATCGTGTGCGTGGTCTGCGAAGAACCGTACTCGTTGGCGGCGGTCAGCGTAAACGGGCACTGCCCTGGAGAAGTAAAACAGAAGATGGGATTCTGATCGCTCGCGGTGCTGCCTTCACAGAAGTAACCTAAGCTGCAAGCGCTCCAGCTCCAGGAGGTGGGGTTCGAGGCACTGGCATCGAAGAACTGCACGGTGTTGCCGACCGAAGGGTTCGGCGGCGTCCATGTGAAGTCGGCATTTGGCGGCAGGCCAACGGAGAAGCTATAGGATGCAGTCTTGCCGGGCGAGGGGCCGCTGAGGAGGTTGTTGGGATCCACCTTGCCCTGCAAGAGATGTAACCCCGGGCTCGCTGTCCAGCTCCAACACGAAAAGGCGAGCGTCCAACCGCCGGGCTGCTGTTGTTGCAGCGTATACGGACCATTGAAGAGCACCTGGCCGTCGAGCACGAACTCGATCTCGAGATCAACGGGGGTTTGCGTGCCCGGGGGGCACCCCGAGGGGTCGGGGCAGTTGACCACCGAGTAGTCGATCTCGGGGTAGACCGTCTGGCCCGGAGCCGGCGACGGCACTTCCGGCTGGCCGTAGAGGGAGCCGTAAAGGGAGCCATCCGGGCAGCGAGAGCCGTTCGGTTGCTGGGGCGGGCCGCCGTTGAAGTAGACACGAGAAGCAACGAGAGAGGGTTGTGCCCCAAGCTCGCCTGGCAGAGCGGCAAGCAGCGTGGCGCACGTGCCGAGAACGAAACCCAGCCCACCCCTGCGAGAGGACTTCATGGCGACACTCCTTTCCGGCGCCTTGCACAGGCCGCCGGCGGCTCAACTTAAATTAGATTCTGATTCTTTATTCACGTTAGCATCGCCTCGACAGAGCGGTCAAGGGGCCAACCTCGAGGCCTTGGACGGACATGCTGGGCGGAATTCCCCCTAGCGGGGCAGCGGCAACACCGGCCTCGACCGCGCCGGCGTCGGCACCTCGACCGCCTGAGGTGCGTGCCGAGCGCGACGGTGGCGGCTACCCGCCGCCCGGGCCGCCGGCGCTGTGCAGCGGGCGAGCCTCGCCGCCGGGCTGGACCACCATCCGCGCCATGAGCGTCGCGCGCGCCGCCGGCGGCAGCAGCGCGTTTTGCGCCGGGCTCGGCGAATCCGGGTGATAGCGGTGACAGCTCAGGCAGTCGGTGGGGGCCGCCGGGGCGGTGCCTACCCTGGGCTGGGCGGTGCCGGCCGCCGCCGGGACGACGCCGCCGTGGCAGGTCCGGCAGACCGCGATCGGGGGCAGCAGCACGTCGGCGGCGACCGTGCTGGCGGCGGCCCCGGCATGGCAAACCCGGCAGTCGCTCGCCTGGTGGTCGAGGTGCGAGAAGCGGGCATTGGGCAGCCAACGCTCGGGAATGGGGGTCCAGGCCACCACCGGCACGCCCTTGACGTTGGTGTCGACGACGTGGCACTGCCTGCACGCGATCCTGTAGAGGTAGCTCTCCGCCAGCACCTCGGACCCCTGCGCCTGACCTCCGTAGTCGATCTCGCGCGACTGCGCGCCGCGGATCAAACGCCGGTACTGACCGAGGACGGATTCGTTGGCACCCCGCTTGTCGGAGTAGACGCTGATCAGGAACTCGCGCACACGTTGCGGCGCGGCGTGAGGGGCCACCTGGTCGGGCCGCCGGCTGTCGAAAGTGAGCGGATGACAGCCAGAGCAGCTGGCAGCGTAGGTGACCGTGACGATGCCGGTGGCGCCGCCTGTCTCCCGGCCCTGGCCGCCAGCCTCCTGGTCCTGGCCGCCGGCGGTCGCTTGCCGTCCGCCGCCGCCCGGCGCGGTCTGCCCGCCGGCAGCCGAGCCCGCCAGTCCGGCAGGAGCCGCCGCCAGGCGGTGGCAGTCCTGACAGCCGAGCTGCGCTCGCCGCCCCGAAGGGGTCGGCAGCTGGGGCTGCAAGTGCCGCTGGTGGCTGAATTTCAGCGGCGTGGGATCGGAGCGCCGTGCAACCGCGTCGGCCAGCGGCTGGCGGGTGCCGTCGGGCAGGGTGACCGAGAAGTCGGGGTGATCGTCGACGAAGCGGTGGACGTGACTCGCGAAGCGCGGCTGCGCTCCCGGCGGCTTGATCTGGAGGTCGCCATGGCAGGACGCGCACGTGGCATCGCCGGCGGCTGCCACGCGGTCGCTGCCGCGATGCTCGGGGTGGCAGCTGGTGCAGGGCGGCGTGAACACCTGGCGCTGCTCATGGACCTGCCCTTTCTCGCGCTGCCGGGCGTGGCAGTCGGAGCACAGCGCCGGGTCCGGCCCGCGCCAAGGCGTGTGGCACGAGGCGCAGGCGGCATCCGCATGCGCGAGGCGCACCCTGCCGGGCTCGAAGGCGGTGGCCTTCCCCATCGAAGGCAAGGACAGCGCCACGGCAGCCGCGCCCAAGGACAGCACGAGAGCCAGCAACCCCTTGTTGAAGAAGGCACGGCGTAAGCCCAGGGCGCCCAGGTAGTCCACGGCCGGGGCGCGGAGCGCCGGCGGCTGGGCAGCCGGCCGTGGGGAAGACGGAGACTGCACCGGCTGTGGCAGCTGACGTTGCGGCAGCACGGATGACGGCAGCGCGGAGGACGGCTGCGCGGAGGACGGCGGCGGGGGCGCTCCCTGGGTTTTTTCCTTCGACGCCTCCCCGGCCCCTGCGGCGCCGCCCGCCGCCGGTGGCGATTCCGTTCCACCCGCCGCCGCCGTGCCGCCCGCCGGTCCAAGTGGCGCGGCCGGCCCCACCGCCGCCCGCGCCTCATCCTCCGCTCGCGCCGCCGCTGCCGCCCGCGCCTCCCCCGCCGCCACCAGCCTCGCCATCTCGCCGGCAGTCAATCGCACCGTGGCGCCGGGATCGACTGCGGCTCCACTCGGCTCCCGCGCCGGCTCGCTTTCCAGCTGCGTCGCCGACTCCCGCACCATCTCCCGCGCCGGCTCCCGCGCCGGCTCCCGCGGCGGCTCCCGCACCACCTCCCGCGCCGGCCCCCGCGGCGCCACCCCGGCCGCCGCCGTCGCCGCGGCCAGGGCGGCGGCGACCGCTCCACTCGGCTCCCGCGGCATCGTCGCCGCAGGCGGCGCCGCCGTCGCCGGAGCCGCCGCCGCCTGCGCCATCGGGGCGCTCGGCCGCACCGACAGGAACAGCGGATCGTCGGGATCGGTGACCTGGACCCTGATCCGGTAGCCGCCGATGTTGATCAGGTCGCCGTGCGCCAGCCGCGCCTCGCGCACCGGCTTGCCATTGAGATAGGTGCCGGTGACGCTGCCGCGGTCGAGCAGCCGGTAGCCGCCGTCCGCGCTCTCGATCACCGCATGCTCGAGCGCCACCGCGACGTCGTCGAAGCGCAGGTCGGCATTGGTGCCGCGGCCGATCCGCAGCATCCTGCCGGCCACGACGTCGATCAGCGATTGCTTGCCGGCGATCTTCTGGACGATGAACGGCACGCGCGCGCTCCTCAAGGACGGGCGTAGTAGAAGACCGCGACCAGGTGGGCCGCGACCAGCACCAGCAGGGCCACCGACAGCGGCACGTGCAGGTAGAGCCAGGCGCCGAGCACGTTGCGGTAGCGCTGCTGGGCGACCAGGCGTTCGAGCATTTCGCTGCGCTGGCGCGACAGCACCAGCAGCTGCCGCAGCTCCTCCTGCTCGCCCGCCGGCACCTGGGTGAGGTAGACAGCCCAGGACGCGGCGCCGCCGCTGCCGGCGCCAGCCGAGCGGGCGGCGCCGGCCGCGCCAGGCCGCTTCAGCCCGAAGCCCTGCCGGGAGGAGAGCAGCATCCTCCAGCCGGCCAGGGGGCCGGGCAGCGACTCCGCGAGCAAACCCCTGCAGACCTGCTGGAAAGCCGGCGAGCGGCTGCCGGCGACGCGCGCCATGGCGTCGGCGAGCTGCTTGATCTGCGCTGCGAGGTCGGCCGGCGTGAGATCGCTCTCGACCTCGCTCAGCCGCCGCGGCACCGAGGTGTAGAGCGACGCCCCGACGAAGCCGCTCCCCACGACCACCAGCAGCGTCACGTAGGCGGCCACCGCCACCCGGTCGTGGAACCGGAACCCGGTGTGGAAGAGGATCACGAAGGCGGCGAGGATGCCCAGGTAGATGTGGCACTGCAGCCAGCCGTCGAGCGTGCCCCAGGTGCTGCGGTAGGAGCGCTTGCGCACCCCGAAGTAGAGCAGGACCAGGATCGCCGCGAGGCCGGCGGTGCCGTAGGCGATCCCCGCCGGCGAACCGCCATGCTGAAAGCCGCCGCGCCACGCCAGGACGGCGTAGGAGACCGCGAGCGCCGCGCCGGCCGCCAGCCAGAACCGGCGCCAGCGCGCGGTCGCGGTGGTGCGCGGCAGCATCAGAGGTCCCCGCTGCGGGCCACCAGCTCGGCCAGGCGCTGCTGGTACTCCCCGGGCTCGAGCCGGATGGCGGCGCCGGTCGGACAGCTGCGGACGCACGCCGGACCGCCGTGGATCTCGCGGCAGAGATCGCACTTGACCGCCAGCGTGCGGCCGCCGTCCTCGGTCGCCGCCGAGTGCCCGGCGGTGGCGGTCTCGCCGCCGAACAGCGACAGCAGCCAGCCGAACGCCCCGCGGGGGGCCTTGGGATGAACCATGAAGATGTTGCCGTACGGGCAGTTGCGCTCGCAGTTGCCGCAGCCGATGCAGTTGCTGCGGATGAACACCTCGCCATGCGGATCGCGGGCGATGGCATCCGGCGGGCAGTCGGTCATGCACAGGGGGTTCTCGCACTGCCAGCACGAGTTGGGGGCGAGCAGGTTGTAGAACTTGATGCCGGTGAGCGACAGCCGGGCCTGACCGTCGGCGTGCACGCCCTCGCAGGCGCTGATGCAGTTGCCGCAGCGCACGCACTTGTGCTCGTCGATGAACAGCGCCTGCGTGCCCATCACGACCTCCTGGCGGATGAGGTCGGAGAGCACGCTGCCGGAGCTCGGCCTCGCCTCGGCGATCAACGAGGCGATACGGCGCTCCTCGAGCTTGCCGGCGAAGCCGGCCGCGAGCTCGGGATGGCCGGCGAGGAAGCGATCGAAGTCGGCCTTGTCGAGGCGGATCAGGTCGGTTGGAAAGATGGCGGTGACCGTGGCGGTGCGCGGCGCGTCGGGAAGCAGCGAGGTCTCGCCGAAGAAATTGCCGGCAACGAGGTAGGAGAGCACCAGCTCCTTGCCCGCCGAGAGCTTGGAGATCTTCACCTGGCCGTTGCGGATCAGGTACAGGGCGTCGCCCGGGTCCCCTTCGCTGAACAGGACCTTGCCGCGCTCCAGCCGCTCGATCCGGGCTTTTCCCACCAGGCTCCACAGCACCGCCTCGGACAGCTCGGGGAAGAGGTAGCCCTGGAAGGCGCGGATCAGGAAAGCCTTGTCCACCATGTTCTTGACCGCCGCGTCGGTGGCCATCAGCTTGAGCATGGCCTTGCGCGGGATCTCGATCAGCCGCACGCCGCGGTCCTTGGACACGGGTGTGGAGGGTGCCGTGCGGGCGGTGGCGGTGGCATTGCGGCGGCGGCCCGAGATCAGGCTCATCTCGCCGAAGAAGTTGCCGGCCTGCAGCGTCGCCACCCGGCGGCCGGCCGCGGCGGCGCCGGCGGGGGCGTCGGGGGGGGCGACGGAGATGTCGACCTCGCCGGCGGCGACCAGCAGGAACGAGTCGCTGTAGTCGTTCTGCCGCACGATGACCTCGCCGTCGCGGTGCTCGTGGACCGTGGCCGCGAGCAGCACCTCGCGCAGCAGCTCCTCGTCGGCGACCGCGAACAGCGGGATCTCGTCGCGCAGGTCGGAGATGCGTTCGCGCACCGTGCCGCGCCAGTAGGGCAGGCGGGCCTTCAGCACCTCCTCGTCGGCGGGTTCGACCTCGCGGCCGAGGATGTGCTCGACGACCTCGTAGCCCTGGTTCAGGCCCAGCTTGATGAGATCGCGCCCGGTGACCGCGCCCACCAGGAACAAGCCGGGCACGCTCGACTCGTAGCGCTGCGAAAGCACCGGCCGAGCGTCGCGCCCGGCGCCGGCGAAGGCCACGCCGAAGCCCTCGAGGGCGGCCTTGGGCGGTGTGGCCCCGAGCTTCAGGATCACCTGGTCGCAGGGCACCCGGACGCGGCCTTCCGGCTTGTTGAGCTCGACCGCGGCCGGCTCGACGTGATGGACCGTGGTGCTGAAGTGGACCACCAGCTGGCCGGTGGCCTGGCGGCCGAGGATGTCCCGCTCCAGGCTCTCCTTGGCGCGCAGGATCTCCGGCGTCCGCACCACCAGGCCGACGCGGTTCTGCTCGCACAGCGCCAGCGCCACCTCCAGGGCCGAGTCGCCGGCCCCCACCACCAGGACGTCGCGATCGACGAAATCGTCGGGATCCACCAGCCGCGTGGCGACGTGGGGCAGGTCCTCGCCCGGCACTCCCAGCAGACGCGGGTTGCCCTGGGTGCCGACCGCCAGCACCACCCTTCCGGCAAGGTACTCCGCGCTCGGCGTGCGCAGGGCGAAGCCGCCGTCCACCCGTTCGAGGGCGGTCATCTCCTGCCGGAACCGGATGTTCAAACCCGCCGCGAAACTCGACCAGGCGGCCAGGATCGACTCGCGCGAGCCGGCGGCGAAGGGGACGGCGCCGCGCTTCGGCACCTGGACCGGCTCCTCCATCACGTGCTTGCGCTTCTGATAGCAGAAGATGGTGTCAGCCAGGTGGTCGGCACGCTCGAGCAGCACGTACTCGAGGCCGTTGGCCTGCGCGTTGGCCGCCGCCGCCAGCCCGGCGGGGCCGGAGCCGACGATCACCAATTCGAACCGCTCGCCAGGCATCGGGTGCACGCCTCCGCGTTGCCGATCAGCGCTCTCTGGAAGACAGCTCGATTCTATACCGCGAGCCTGCGAGGCCCGCGCCGCCTGGCGCGGCCGTGCGGGGCGGGGTGGCCGGCCCGCTGATTGCATTGCCGCTCATCCAGGAGGACGAACGATGCCAGCAGCCAAGAAAGCGAGTGGCAAGAAGAAATATGGCACGACGGCCGGCAAGAAGGTGGAGCGGGCGATGCACGAGAAGAAGCAAGGCACGCTGCGCTCCGGGAGATCCGGCAAGAAGGTCACCAGCCGCAAGCAGGCGATCGCCATCGGGCTCTCCGAGGCGAGGAAGGAAGGGGCCAAGGTCCCCAAGAAGAAGAGCTCGGGCAGCTGACCCGTCATCCCTCCCGCCCGGCCGCCGCTGCCAGCAACCGGTGCGCCTCGCGCGTCCGATCGTGATCCGGTCCCTTGCGCGCGGCCAGCAGCGGCTCGGCGGCGGCGAGGTCATGGCGGGCGCGGATCCGGTCGCCCGCGGCGAACGCCAGGCGGCCGCTGTCGAGCAGCGATTCGGCGTACAGCATCCCTTGTGGATGGAGGCGGGCGAGCAGTCCCATTCCCTCGTCCAGGTCGCGGCGCGCCTCCCGCCGGTCGCCGTCGCCGCCGCGCGCCACCAGGGCGCGCGCCAGGAACACGTCCGCGGCCGCCACCTGGCGGCTGCCGCGGCCGAACAGCTTTTCAGCCAGCGCGCGCTCCCGCTGCAACGTGGCCACCGCCGCCGTTGCGTCGCCGGCGGCCGCCTGCGCTTCGCCCAGCTCTTCGAACGGCGCGAGCAGCACGTAGCTCTCGCTGCCTGCCAGCCTCTGCAGCCTCGCCACCGCGGTCTCGAGCTCGCCCCGGGCCGCCGGCACCCGGCCCAGGCGCGAGTGGGCCCAGCCCAGGTTGGCGAGGGCGCGCCATCGCTCCTGGTCGTCGTCGCCGCGCAGCCGGAAGGTGGCGGCGGCCCGCGAGAAGTAGTCGGCGGCCTGCGCGTAGCGTTCCTGCTTCATCGCCGAGGTGCCCAGGAAACGCAGGCAGTGGCCGGCGTCGTAGCTGTCCGGACCGTAGATCCCCAGGGCCTCGGCGAGCGCCCTATCCGCCGCCGCCGGCGCGTCGTCGCCGATCAGCAGGATGGCGTACGAGTACAGCATGTCGGCGAGCCGGCGGTCGTGCGGGCCGAACGCCTCGCGCAGGCCGGCGATCGACTCCTCGAAGAGCGGTTTCGCCTCCGTCTCCCTGCCCAGGCGGTCGAGCAGGCCCGCGAGGTCGCCCTCGACCAGCGCCACGTTGATGCTGCGCGGACCGAAGAGTCGTCCGAGCAACGCCGCCGACCGGCGAAAGGCGGCTTCCGCCTCGCCGTAGCGCTCCAGGTCCTCGAGCACCTTGCCCAGCTCGTGGAGCGTCTCGGCGCTCTCCACGTGGTCCTCGCCGTAGCGCCGGACGAACGTCGTGAGAGCCTGCCGCAGCAGCTCGGCGGCGCGCGGCCGGCCCGCCGGGTCTTGCAGGCTGTTGGCGAGGCCGCGCCGCGCCGCGGCGACCTCGACGCTGTCGGCGCCGTACGCCGGCACCAGCAGGGCGAGCGCCGCCTCGAGCGAGGCACGGGCCTCGTCGAGGCGGCCGCGCGAGACGAGCACGTCGCCGAGCGTCAGCCGCGAGAGACCGATGCGGCCGGCAGCGGCTGAGCCCTTTGCCGGGCGCGCCGTCCGCGGCTCGTCGCCTGGCGCGGGCGGCGATGCCAGCCGCAGCTCGAGGGCCCGCCGGGCATGCGCCAGCGCCGGGTCCAGCAGCCCCAGGTTGTTCTCGATGCGGGCCACGGCGTCGAGCAGGTCGGCCTGCACCTCCGGTTCCCCGGCGAGGCTGGATTCGATGCCGGCCGCGCCGTGCGCCAGCAGGTCGCGCGCGGTGAGCCGCGAGCTGTCGCCGGCCAGGGGATCCGACCGCCCGAGCACCGAGATCAGCAACGACTTGACCCGCGCCGCGCGCTCCGCCTCGGCGTCGGCGCGCCGGGCGGCGAGACCCGCCGTGTGCGCCTGCCAGAGCGACAGTCCCAGGCCGGCGAGCAGCGCCGCCACGCCGGCGGCCACTGCCGCCGCCGGCGCGCGGTGGCGGCCCAGGAACTTGCGCGCGCGATACCCCAGCTCGTCGGGGCGGGCGCGGATGGGCAAGCCGGCGAGATAGTTGCCGAGGTCGTCGGCCAGCGCCTGGGCCGAGGAGTAGCGGCGCGCGGGGTCGCGGTGCAGGGCGGTGAGCACGATCAGGTCCAGGTCGCCGGCGACCTGGCGCGCCAGGTGCGCGCCGTCGCCCGGCCGCCGCAGCGCGGCGCTCGGCCGCTCGGTCGTCTCCTGCTCGACGGCGGCGGCCAGCGCGTGCAGGGCACGCTGATCGCGCCGGTGGGGGAGCGTGCCGGTGATCACCTCGTAGAGCAGCACGCCCAGGGCGTAGACGTCGGTCGCGGTGGTCACGGGCTCGCCCAGGATCTGCTCCGGTGCGGCATAGGCCGGCGTCAGGATGCGCCCGCCGTCGCGGGTCAGCGTCGCCCCCGCCGCCGGCTCGTCGAGCTCGAGCAGCTTGGCGATGCCGAAGTCGAGCAGCTTCGCGGTGCCGTCAGGGGTGACCAGGATGTTGGCGGGCTTGAGGTCGCGATGCACGACCAGGCGGCGGTGCGCGCTGTCGACCGCCTGGCAGACGGTCTGCATCAGCCG
>DATKFK010001083.1:0-2841 GCA_035544375.1 Thermoanaerobaculia bacterium | reverse complement strand
GGCGGCGGCCGCAGGCTGGAATGGGTTCGACTTCACGCCTGGGCGATGATCTCTGATGATCTCTACGGTGGGAATGCATCATTATCGCTGCCGCCGCAGTAGTTGCCGGCGGGGTTGTGGTAGGTCTTGACGTTGCCGCTCGCGGTGTCGGTGACGGTGATGTCGTATTCGAGATTCGACAGCGCGGCGTAGAAGAAGGCGATCCGGTTGGGGAAGTCCACCACCTTGACCAGCAGCTCGACGTCGCCGGGGGAGCTGAAGGTGAACTGGCCCGAGGCATCGCTCCGTGCGCGGGCCTTGCCCGCCCCGGACGCGCCGTTGAACTGGTTCAGCCAGTGGACATCCACCGCCAGCCGCCCGGACAGGAGGCAGAGGCTGCCGCCGCAGGACCGGCGCGCCTCGGCACCGGCGTCCGGCGCGCCCGGCGCGGGGCCGGCGCCGGTGGATGACAGGACCGGCGTGCCGGCGGACGGCTGCCGCGCCGCGGCGGCGGCGAAGGCCGACGGGTCGAAACCGCCGCAGTCGCCGGGGGTGTTGGTGTAGGTCTTGATGCGCCCGGTGTGGGTGTCGGCGACGGTGATGGTGAAGTGCAGGGTGGTGAGCTCGCCGTAGAAGACCTCGAAGACGCCGCCGAAGTCGAGGATCTTGACCGCCAGCTCGTAGTTCGACGGATCGGTGAAGTAGAAGTAGCCGGCGGCGTCGCTGCCGGCGACGGCGTGGGCGACGCCGACGCTGCCGTCGTACTGGTTCATCCAGGTCACCTGCACCTGGAAGCGCTTCTGGCCCAGGCACAGCGCGAAGTCGCCGCCGGCACAGCTCCCGGTGGCTCCCGGGGCGATGAACGGTTGGAGCTGGCGGAAGCTCGAGGCGAGGGCGCCGTCGAACGGGCGCGTCCCCGGGTTGCAGAAATCGCCGAAGCCGCAGCCCGCGAAGAGCTGCCCCACCGCCAGGCCGTTGGCGAGCAGCGCTGCCGAGCCCGAGCTTCCCGGCGAGGCGGCGCCGAGCACCAGGTCCGAGTAGATGAAGCGCGACGGCGGGAAGTTGTCGCTGCAGTCGCTGGGCCGCGAGTCGGCCACGGTCACCGAATACATCTGCGGGTTGCCGCCGGGATGCGACAGCCGGTAGAGCAGCGTGCCGTCCGGCGTGGAATGGGGTTCGGCGTCCCAACCGAGGAAGGTGCGTCCCCCGGGAAGGCTGGAGAGCCGCAGCAGGGTGAAGTCGGCCTCGGTGTCGGCGCGCCCGGTCACCAGCAGGGTGGCGCCGTTGCTCGCCGGGAGGCTGCCGAGCGATGGCGGCGTGCCGTTGCAACTCGGCGTGTAGTCGTCGAAGGTGGCCTGCAGGGTGGAAGCGACCGCCTGCGTCGAGATGCAGTGATGGGCGGTGAGGAGGTACGGGGTGCCGTCGCTCAGGGTGTCGTTGAGCAGCTGTCCGGTGCACAGGAAGCCCGCGAAGCCCTCGACGAACTCGAGGTGGGCGATCGCATGGCGCGCGACGTCGTAGCCCGCGAAGTCGGCGCTCGAGAAGCAGCTGGCGTCCACCTGGCAGCTGTTGTCCTTGGCCACCCCGGCCGCCGCGGCCTCGCCACGGGCCGGGACCAGCTCGAGCACGGCGTCGATGGTGAAACCCGGCGAATCCTCCGAGGGAGCGCCGGAAGCGCCGGGGGCGCCCTGGACGCCCGGCGCGGCGAGTCCGGCGGTGGGAGCCTCGACGTCGAGCGCCACTTCCTCGCCCTCGACGATCGGCGTCCACAGGCTGCGGTCGGGCGTCATCAGCTCCTCGCCGAACGGCCCCACGGTCCGGCCAGCGCCGTGCACCCACAGGCGCACCCCGGCCGGCAGCGTCACCCGCGAGAGATGGAGGCGCAGCCGGGAGGCGCCGCCGACGCGCACCCTGCCGCCCCAGGCGTACGACGTGAAGGAGGTCTGGGCGAGGACGCCGCCGTCGCGCGCGACGACCGTCGGCAGTGCCGGCGCTGGCAGCCCGGCGGCGGCTCCGGAGAGGGCGAGGTCGACGCGGCGCGGCACGGGCAGCATGCGGGCGAAGCCGTTCTGCAGCGGCTGGCGGTGCGCGGCGTTCCAGGCGGCGAGCACCGCCAGCCGCTCGGGCTCCTCGACGGCGGCGGGGCCGAGCTCCGCCAGGGGCGCCACCCCGAAGCGCTCGGCGACGTGCGGCGCGGCCGCGGCGGCGGCGCGCCACGCATCCTCGGCGGCAGGGTCGGGCGGCGCGGCGTGGGCGCCGGCATGCTGGGCCGACGCGGCAGCCGCGCCCAGCAGCCAAACGGTCAAAGCGAGGTAGTACGGCGGCAGGTGGCTGCTCCGGGACTCTCTCACGTCGGATCCTCCGCAACTGCTGAGCAGAGCATACCAGGCACACCGGCGTTGCCGCGCGACGGCGCGAGGACTACCCGGCGGCGATCGGCTACGCGGTCCGCGACAACTGCCCCAGGTAGGCGGCGACGGCGCGGGCGAGGCGGCGGATGCCGGCCTCGATGCGCTCGCCGGGCAGGGCGGTGAAGCAGAGGCGGAAGCAGTGCGCGGCATGCCTGGCGCCGCCGACCGCGAAGGCGACGCCCGGCGAGAAGGCGACGCTCTCGTTGGCCAGGGCCAGCTCGAGCAGATCGGTCGCGTCGGCTGAGGCGGGCAGCTCGACCCAGATGAACATGCCGCCGGCAGGGCGACTCCAGCGCACCTCCGGCGGGAAGCTGGCCGCGAGGGCGGCGAGCATGGCGTCGCGCCGCCGCGCGTATTCGCGGCACAGCCGCTCGAGATGCGCGGCGAACCCGCCGCGGTCGAGATACGCCGAGATCAGGTGGTGGCTGAAGGAAGGCGTGTCGAGGTCGGT
>DATKFK010001082.1:0-5470 GCA_035544375.1 Thermoanaerobaculia bacterium | reverse complement strand
GAAGCTTCAGGGGCCGGAGCTGATCCAGCGGCTGGGCGCGGCCTCGGGCCTGCCGCCCCAGCTGGTGGCCGAGGCGCTGCACGGCCCCGGCGTCGACGACGAGGTCAGCTTCCTGGCCACCATTCGCACGCTCGCCATGTTGAGGAGATCGCTTTGAGCCAGACCCCTCCTGCTGTCGACGATTCGGTGCAGCAAGCCGCGGCGGTCGTGGGCCAGATCCGCGAGCAGGTCGGCCGCGTGGTGCTCGGCCAGGAGCGCGTCGTCGGCCTAGTGCTCACCGCGCTGCTGGCCGGCGGCCACGTGCTGGTCGAGGGGGTGCCGGGCCTGGGCAAGACGCTGCTGGTGCTGGCGCTGGCCAGGGCCATCGGCGGCCGCTTCTCGCGCGTCCAGTTCACCCCCGACCTGATGCCCGCCGACGTCACCGGCCACGCCGTGTTCGACGCCGCGAGCGGGCAGTTCCGCATCCGCCGCGGCCCGGCCTTCACCAACCTGCTGCTCGCCGACGAGATCAATCGCGCGCCGGCGAAGACACAGGCGGCGCTGCTCGAGGTGATGCAGGAGCGCCAGATCACCATCGAGGGGCAGCCCTTCGACGTGCCGCGGCCCTTCCTCGCCCTCGCCACCCAGAACCCGATCGATCACGAGGGCACCTACCCGCTGCCGGAGGCGCAGCTGGACCGCTTCCTCTTCAAGGTGCGGATCGACTACCCCAGCCACGACGAGGAGATGGCGCTGGTGCGCGGCGTCACCGCGGGCAAGGTGGCCGACGAGCTGGACGTCTCGCCGGTCGCCGCCGTCGCCAGCCCCGAGGCGGTGCTGTCGCTGCAGGCGGTGGCGGCCCGCATCCTGGTCGACGACCGCATCATGGACTACGTCGTCCGCATCGTGCGCGCCACCCGCTCCCACCAGGGACTGCGGGTCGGCGCCGGGCCGCGCGGCGCCATCGCGCTGGTGCGGGCGGCGCGCGCGATGGCGCTCGTGGCCGGCCGCGACTTCGTGGTGCCGGACGACGTCAAGGCCGTGGCGCTGCCGACGCTCGAGCACCGCGTGATCGTCAGCCCCGAGGTGGAGATCGAGGGACAGCGGGCGGAGCATCTGGTGGCCGCGCTGCTCGAGCAGGTCGAGGCGCCGCGGACGTGAGGCCGGGCCGCGGCCTGGTGGCCCTGCTCGCCGGCTGGTCCGTCCTGGGCCTGGCCGCGGCGCTGTGGCGGCCGCTGCTGCCGGCGTGGACGGCGGCTGCCGGCGCCCTGGCGCTCGGCGCGGCCGTCGAGTGCCTGCGGCTGCGCTGGCTGCCGGCGCCGGGCGCCGAGCGCGCGGTGGCGGCGGCCCTGCCGCTGGGGGTGGCCAGCGAGGTCGAGCTGCGGCTCGTCAACCGCGCGCCGCGGCGGCTGGTGCTCGAGGTGGCGGACGACCACCCCGACGGCGCCGAGGCGTCGGGGCTGCCGCGCCGCGTGGTGCTGCCGCCGAGCGGCGGCGCCGCCGCGCTGCGCTACCGGCTGCGCCCGACGCGGCGCGGCAATCAGCGCTTCGGCAGCGTCGATCTGCTGGTGCGCTCGCCCGGCGACCTGTGGCGGCGGCGGCTGGCTGCCGGCGCGCCGCAACCGGTCAGAGTGCTGCCCAACTTCCAGGCCGTGGCGCGCTACGCCCTGCTGGCCGAGGAGTCGTGGCTGGCGCGCATGGGCGTGCGCGTGGACCCGCGGCGCGGCTTAGGGCTCGAGTTCCGCGAGCTGCGCGAGTATCGCGCCGGCGACAGCTTGCGGCGCATCGATTGGAAGGCCACCAGCCGCCGGCGCAAGCTGATCTCCCGCGCCTACCAGGACGAGCGCGACCAGCAGGTGGTGTTCCTGGTCGATTGCGGCCGGCGCATGCGCGCCCGCGACGCCGAGCTGTCACATTTCGACCATGCGCTCAATGCCGTCCTGCTGCTCGCCTACGTCGCCCTGCGCCAGGGCGACGCGGTCGGCTTCCTGAGCTTCGGCGGCGAGCAGCGCTGGCTGGCGCCGGTCAAAGGCGCCGCCGGCCTGGGCGCCCTGGTGCAGCGGGTCTACGACCTGGAGCCCTCGCTGCAGGTGTCCGACTACCTCGAGGCGGCAACCGTGCTGATGACGCGGCAGCGGCGGCGGGCGCTGGTGGTGCTCCTTTCCAACCTGCGCGACGAGGATGCCGACGACCTGCTGCCGGCCCTGCGCCTGCTGCGCGGCCGCAACGTCGTGCTGCTCGCCAGCCTGCGCGAGACGGTGCTGCGGCAGGTGCGCGAGCAGGTGCCGGACGACTTCGACGGCGCGCTGCGGCTGAGCGCGGTGGAGAGATACCTGGAGCTGCGCGCCCGGACCTTCGAGCGCCTGCGCGGCGCCGGCGCGCTCGCCCTGGACGTGGAGCCGGCGCTGCTGCCACGGCACATCGTGCGCAGCTATCTGCAGATCAAGCGTTCCGGGATGCTGTGACCGCCGGCAACCCCGAGGCCGCGCGAATGCGCGAAGGGAGAGCGACGATGGAGAGCCGGTGCCCCAAGTGCGGATTCGAGCGCCTGCCGCAGGCGTCCGAGTGCCCGGTTTGCGGCGTGGTGTTCGCCAAGCTGGAGCGCGCGGCGCAGCTCCAGCTGGCGCCCTCCGCGGCGCCGCGGCCGCGGCAGCAGCAGGCGCCGCCCCCGACTGCCGCCGGTGCCGCGCCGCCGGCCACGGCCGCGCCGGCGGCCCGCCAGGCCGCCGCCGAGGCGCCCAGCGTCGATCCCTATGCGGCGCCGCGCAGCACCAGGATCGTGGGCGGGCCGGCGTTCCCGGGCTTCGGCGAGCCGCGGGGCGGCTGCTGGCGCAGCGAGCGTTTGGTGGTCATGGAGCGCGGCGCGGAGCTGCCGGACCGCTGCGTCCGCTGCAACGCCCCGGCGCAGGCGCGGATCACCAAGACGCTCTACTGGCACAGCCCCTGGTTGTATCTGCTGCTGGTGGCGTGGCTGCTGTACGTGGTGACGGCGCTCCTGGTGCGCAAGCGCGCCCGGATCGCCGCGCCTCTCTGCGACCGGCACCTGAAGCGCCGCCGCAAGGCGATCACCGCGAGCTGGGTGGCGCTCCTCGTCGGGATCGCGGCGTTCTTCGTGGCGGGGACGGGCGGCACCGAGCTCGCATGGCTCTACATGGTCGGCTTCTTTGGGCTGCTCGGCGGCCTGGTCGGGGCCGTCTTCGCCCATCGCGTCCTGCTGGCGAAGAGGATCGACGACCGGCACGTCTGGCTGAGGGGCGCCGCGTCCGAGTTCCTGAACGGCCTCCCTGCCGGCCCGTCGCTGCTGTAGCCCGCGGTGCGCGGCCCGGCGATGCTCGCTGGATCGTTCGATCCATTTCCGGGCTACACGGCGCCGGCCCGCGGCGCCGGCGGCCGGATTCCGATTAAGCTGGCAGGCACCAAGTAGTCGCCTCCTGACGAGCCGTGAACGCTCGAGCCCTTCGATCGGCCTCGAGCCCTGAGCTGCCGGAATTGCGCCGCGCGCGCGATGGTGTCTGTCGCCGCGTGCGCCGCCGGCGCCCGCGGGCCGGGCCAGGGAGCAGCCGATGATCAGACGACGGGATTGCTTGAAGCTGGGCCTGGCGGCCGGGGGCGGCGCCCTGGCGGCCGGCCGCGGCGCCTGGGCCGACGACCGGAAGGACCTGCTGCGGTTCCTCTGCCCTCCGGACGGCGAGCCGCCGGACCTGGCCACCGCAAGCCCGCCGGTCCGGCCCTTCGTGGGCGAGCTGTTCGTGCCGCCGATCAAGCAGCCGGTGGCGCGTCTCGACCCGCCTCCCGACCCGCGCGCCCATCAGCGCTATGAAGAGTTCCTGCCCAAGAAGCTCTACGAGATCCGGGAGCAGGAATTCCTGTGGACCTATCATCCAGACCCGCCCTACGCCGCCGGCAGCTGGTCGTGGGGCTTCGACGGCTCGACCCCGGGTCCCACCTACTGCGCGCGCTACGGCGAACCGGTCCTGGTGCGGCGCATCAACGACCTGCCGCCGGTCGGGGTCAGCCGCGTCACCTTCGCCCTGCCTTCGACCACCGCCCACCTGCACAACGGCCACACCGCCTCCGAGAGCGACGGCAATCCCCAGGACTGGATCGATTCGGGCGAGTTTTGGGACCATCATTATTGCAACTTCCCATCGGGGTTCGACGAGCGCGAGAAGCTGACCACGCTTTGGTACCACGATCATCGCCTGGATTTCACGGCCGCCAACGTCTACGCCGGCCTGGCGGGTTTCTACCTGCTGTTCGACGAGCAGGACTCCGGCAACGAGAACGATCCGAACCCGCGCGCCTGGCGGCTGCCGAGCGGCAACTACGACGTGCCGCTGATCCTCCAGGACATCATGTTCGACGCCGGCGGCCAGGTGCGCTGGAACCCTTTCAATACCAACGGCATCCTCGGCGACCGCTTCACCGTCAACCGCAAGATCCAGCCGTTCTTCCGGGTCGAGCGGCGCAAGTACCGGTTGCGGATTTTGAACGGCGGCCCGTCGCGCTTCTACCAGCTGTTCCTGAGCTCGGGCAAGCCTTTCACCATCATCACCGGCGACGGTAATTTCCAGCCCGAACCGGTCGAGGCCGAAAGCATCTACCTGAGCGTCGGGCAACGGGTCGACGTGATCGTCGATTTCTCGCACTACCGCGCGGGCGACAAGGTGGTGCTGCTGAACCGGCTCGAGCAGGTGACCGGCCAGGGTCCGTCGGGCAGGCTGCTCGATCCCGGCGACGGCCTGATGCAGTTCCAGGTCGTCGCGGCGGCGGCCAAGGACCCCAGCCGCGTTCCGGACTTCTTCCGCGACCTGCCTGCCGTCGACCTCAGCCTGGTCAAGCGGGAGCGGCTGTGGGTGTTCGACTACGTCGGCGGCCTGTGGACCATCAACGGCAGGATCATGGACCCCAACCGCATCGACGCCGGCATCGAGCAGGGCTCGGCAGAGATCTGGACCCTCCGCAACGGCGGCACCAACTGGTCGCACCCGATCCACAGCCACTTCACCGAGTACATGCTGATGGAGGTCAACGGCACGCCGGTCCGCTACGAGGACGTCCAGACGGAGGTCAGGGACAACAAGTCGAAGCTGCTCGGCTACTTCGCCCAGCAGAAGGCGGCGCGCAAGCCGATCGAGCGCTTCATGGGCGGCCGCCGCCGCGACATCGCGACCCTGCTGCCGGGCGACGAGATCAAGGTCTACATGAAATGGGAGGACTTCCTCGGCAAGTACGTCCTGCACTGCCACAACGTGGTGCACGAGGATCACGCCATGATGATCCGCTGGGACATCGTGGAACCGGGCAGGGGGTTCACCGGACCGCGGCCAGCGGCCGACGTCTACGGCCGGCCCGACGAGCTCCCCCACATGGAGCCGCGGCCGGCGAGCGCCACCGCCCAGGACCAGCCGCCCTCGCGCTGAAAGGAGACCGGATCATGAATCGAAGAGAGATCCTGGCAGCCTTGGCCACCGGCGCGGCGGCCGCCGCC
>DATKFK010001081.1:0-4639 GCA_035544375.1 Thermoanaerobaculia bacterium | reverse complement strand
ACACCATGGCCGCGGGTCGCGCGCACCGGCGCTTTTTCAGTCTAGCCGCTGCCGCCCGGAGCCCGCAAGCGCTGGCGCAGGGCTTCGTACAGAATCGCCGCGGCAGCCGTGGCGATGTTCAACGAGGCCAGCCGCCCTCTCATCGGCAACCCGATCGTGGCGTCGCATAAGCTCCGCGTCCGGGCTCTCAGCCCCTTCTCCTCTCCCCCAAAACAAAGCACCACCTTACCTGTGAGATCGATCTGCCAGGGGGGCTGCCCGCCAGGGTCGGAGCCATAGGCCCAGAAACCGGCCTTCTTCAGGGCTTCTAGCGTCGCCGCCGAGTTGGTGATGCGCTCGATGGACAGCCACTCGCTCGCACCAGCGGCAGTCTTGGCGACCGCCGGAGTGATCGGCGCCGAGCCGCGGTCGCGAATCAGGATCTGGCCGACGCCGGCCCCCTCGCAAACCCGCAGCACCGCCCCCAGGTTGCGCGGGTCCTGCACGTCTTCGAGCAGGACCACCAGGTCGGAATCGGCGCCGCCGACAACCTCCGAAGCCCCGATGATCTCAGGACCTTCGGTGACCTCCGGTGCCTCCGACGCCTGTTGCCGCTCCGACACTCCCCCCACCCCCCGCATCCCCGCCCCCATAACCCTTCCCTCCGCACCCCTCTCGCCTTCTCCACCCGTCCCACCCCGCCGCAGCTCCGCGGCCATGCCGTTGTGGGCGGGGCCGGCGACCGCCGCCAGCGCGCGCTCGGGGACGACCTCGATCGGGATGCGATGGCGGCGGCAGAGGTCCTCGATCTCCTGGCGGCGCCTGCCTTGCCGCACGGCGCTCACGAGAACCCTCGCCAGCTGGTGCGGCCGGTGCCGCAGCGCCTCTCGAATCGGATGGTAGCCGTAGAGATACATTGCCGGGACCGCCCCCGGCGCCTCAGCGCTCCAGGATCTGCTGCTCTTTGTGCTCCAGGGCGGTGCCGATCTCGTGGATGTAACGGTCGTGGAGCTTCTGGATCTCGTCGAAGCCGCGACGCTCGTCGTCCTGGCCGATCTTCTTGTCCTTCTCCATCTTCTTGAGCTTGTCGTTGCCCTCGCGCCTGGCCTGGCGCACGGCGTTGCGCGCGTGCTCCGCCAGGTCGTGCGCCTTCTTGACGATCTCCTTGCGCCGCTCCTCGGTGAGCTGCGGCACCGGGATGCGGATGATCTTGCCGTCGCTCGACGGGTTCAAGCCCAACTCGGCTTTCATGATCGCCCGCTCGATGGCGGCGATCTGGCTGGGGTCGTACGGCTGGGCGGTGATCAGCGCCGCATCCGCCACCGCGAGGTTGGCGACCTGGTTGAGCGGCACCGGGCTGCCGTAGTAATCCACCATCACGCCCTCCAGCAGCGCCAGCGAGGCGCGACCGGTGCGCAGGTGCTTGAGCTCGTGATGGAGATGGTCCAGCGCATGCTTCATGTGCTGCTCGACCTCTTGATTGACCTCCTTCATGGCGCCTCCTGGCAGCGTCGCGGTCAGGCCCGCACGATCGAGCCCACCTGCTCGCCGCACACCACCCGGCGGATGTTGCCGGGGGTCATCAAGTTGAAGATGGCGATGGGGATGCCGTTGTCCCGGCACAGGCTGATCGCCGCCGTGTCCATCACCTTTAGATCCTTTTCCAGCACCTCCTGGTAGGTCACCTCGCGCAGCAGCTCCGCCGCGGGATCGATCTCCGGATCGGCGTTATACAGGCCGTCCACCTTGGTGGCCTTGAGCAGGATCTCGGCGCGGATCTCGTTGGCGCGCAGCGCCGCGGCGCTGTCGGTGGTGAAGAAGGGGTTGCCGGTGCCGGCGGCGAAGATCACCACCCGCCCCTTTTCCAGGTGCCGGATCGCCCGCCGGCGGATGAACGGCTCGGCCACCTCGCGGATGTCGATCGCGGTCTGCACCCGGGTCGGCACGTCGCGCTTCTCGAGCGCATCCTGAAGCGCCAGTGCATTGATCACCGTCGCCAGCATCCCCATGTAGTCGCCGGTCACCCGGTCGATGCCACGGTGACTGGCCGCCAGCCCCCGGATGATATTACCGCCGCCGACCACGATCGCGGTCTCGACCCCCAGGGCATGGATCTCGCCCACCTGGTCGGCGATCGCCGCCACCACCGGCTCGTGGATGCCAAAGGGCTGCGGCCCCATCAGCGCCTCGCCCGAGAGCTTGAGCAGCATCCGGCCGTAGCACGGCCGGGCCCCTTCCAGGCTCACTTCACCGCCCGCGCCACTTCGCCGGCAAAGTCGTCCTGGCGCTTTTCGATTCCCTCGCCCAGCTTGAAGCGGGCGAAGCGGCGCACCTGGATGTTCTCGCCGATGCGGCCGATGCGCTCGGCGATCATCTGGCCCACCGTGTGATCGGGGTCCTTGACGAACGGCTGCTCGAGCAGCACCACGTCCGCATAGAACTTGTCGAGCTTGCCGGTGACGATGCGCTCGACGACCGCCGGCGGCTTGCCCGAGGCGGCCGCCTGCTCGGCGAAGATCGCGCGCTCGCGCTCGAGCACCGCGGAGGTCACCTCGTCGCGGTGGACGAAGCGCGGCTCGGCCGCCGCGATGTGCATGGCGACGTCGCGCACCAGCTCCTGGAACTGATCCGTGCGGGCCACGAAGTCGGTCTCGCAGTTGACCTCGACCAGCACGCCGATCTTGCCGCCGCCGTGGATGTAGGAGCCGACCGCGCCCTCCGCCGTGACGCGTCCGGCCTTCTTGGCCGCCGCGGCCAGGCCCTTCTTGCGCAGCCCGTCCACGGCTTTCTCCATGTCGCCCTGGGCCTCGGTGAGCGCCGCCTTGCAATCCATCATCGGGGCGCCCGTGCGCTCCCGCAATTGTTTGACCATCTGCGCCGTGACTTCCATGACTCGCCCTCTCCTTTGCGGCGCGGCCGGACGCGGCCGCCGCGCCATCGTTCCAGACAAAAGAAAAGGTCAGATCGACGCGGGTTCGACTGACCTCTTCGCAACGCGCCCCGCCGCCGTCGGCGGCCGGCGCCCATGATGGTTGCCTGTCGCCCGTTATGCAGGGGCCGCGCTGCTCGCGCCGCTCGCTCCGCCCGGTCCTGCCGGCGGGCCATCCTTGTCGAAGACCGGCATGGGCACCCGGCTGCCGGGGCCGCCGGCGCCGCCGTCCTTCTTCTGCACCATCGCCTGCTCTTCGAGCTGCCCCGCGCCTTCGATGTAGGCGTCGGCGATGCGCGATGCGAACAGCCGGATGGCGCGGATGGCGTCGTCGTTGCCCGGGATGATGTAGTCGATCAGCTCCGGATCGCAGTTGGTGTCGACCATCGCGATCACCGGAATCCCCAGCTTGTTGGCCTCGGCGACGGCGATGTACTCTTTCTTCGGGTCGACCACGAACAGCGCATCCGGCAGCTCGTCCATGTCGCGGATGCCCTCGAGGTTCTTCGCCATCCGCTCGTGCTCGCGCTCGAGCCGCAGCCGCTCCTTCTTGGTCAGCGGGCTGTTCTCGTCCCCCAGCCGCGCCTCGATCTCCTTCAGCCGCTCGATCGAGGTGCGCAGGGTCACGAAGTTGGTCAGCGTGCCGCCCAGCCAGCGGTTGGTGACCGAGAACTCGCCGCAGCGCTTCGCCTCCTCGGCGACCGCCTCCTGCGCCTGCCGCTTGGTGCCGACGAACAGGACGCGCTTGCCCTGCACCGCGAGATCGCGCACGAAATCGGCCACCTGCTGGAACAGCTTCAGCGTCTTCTGCAGGTCGATGATGTAGATCCCGTTGCGCTTGCCGAAGATGTACGGCTTCATCTTGGGGTTCCAGCGCCGGGTCTGGTGGCCGAAGTGGACTCCGGCCTCCAACAGCTCTTTCATGGTGACTTCTACCAAGCCAGGTCTCCTTGCGTGATCAACGCTTGCTGAACTGGAAGCGCGCGCGGGCGCCCTTCTGACCGTACTTCTTGCGCTCCTTCTTGCGCGGGTCGCGCGTCACCAGGCCCGCCGACTTCAGGCGGTCGCGCAGCTCGGCGTTGTACTCCATCAACGCGCGAGAGATGCCGTGGCGGATGGCCCCGGCCTGGCCGGCGCTGCCGCCGCCTTCGACCGTGGCGACGATGTCGAACTTCTCCGCGGTCTCGGTCAGCAGCAGCGGCTGCTTGATGACCATCTTCAAGACTTCGTTTGGAAAATAGTCGTCCAGCGAGCGGCCGTTGACCTGCACGGCGCCCGTGCCCGGGCGCAGGAAGACGCGCGCCGCGGCGGTCTTGCGCCGGCCGGTCCCGTAGTTCTGAACTTGGTTCACTCTGCCATCTCCTCGCGTGTCCGCGCGGGACTAGCTCTTCCGCCCGGCCGCGGCGACGACGTCCAGCGTCTTGTTCTTGGGCTGCTGCGCCTGGTGCGGATGCTCCGCACCCGGGTACACCTTGAGCTTGCGCAGCTGGTGCCGCCCGAGGCGGCTCTTCGGCAGCATTCCCCACACCGCGCGCTCGACCAGCTGGGTCGGACGCCGCTTGCGCAGCTCACCCGCGGTCTCGCGCTTCAGCCCGCCGGGATAGCCGGAATGCCGGAAGTAGACCTTGTCGTCTTCCTTCTTGCCGGTGAGGACCGCCTTCTCGGCGTTGACCACGATGACGAAGTCGCCGGTGTCGATGTGCGGCGCGTAGGTCGGCTTGTGCTTGCCGA
>DATKFK010001080.1:0-6035 GCA_035544375.1 Thermoanaerobaculia bacterium | reverse complement strand
GACGTAGCCGGCGCCCGCGGCCAGCTCGCGGGTCTCCAGCGTGCTTCCGGCCAGCAGCTCCGCGGCCCGCAGGCAGGGTGCGCGGGCGGGCGGCGCGGCGGCGGCGACCAGCTCGCGGATCTCGGCGGCGCCACCGGTCCCCGCCTCCGGGCCGCGGAAGGCGACGCTGGCGCGCGCGCCGATCGGCGCTCGGGTCAGCAGGCTCGCCTGTGCCAGGCGATAGCCTTCCCGTGTGGCCGGCGGCCGCTCGCTCCACAGCACCGGCACGGCCGCCAGGGCCGCGCCGGCAGGGGCGCCGTTCCAGCGCACGACCTCGCAGCCGGCGCGCAGGCCCGCCCGGTCCGCGGGTCCGCCGCCGGCGACGCGGCTGGCCAGCACCCGGCCATCGTCGAGCACCACCACCTCGAACCCGTAGGAGCCGCCCACCTCGGCGCGCTCGAGGCCGCCGTCGTCGCCCACCAGCCGCGCGTGGCCGTCGCGCAGCCGCCAGACCAGCTCGCGCAATGCCCGGTAGTAAGCGCGCCGGTCGCGCCGCGTCTCGGCCGCGGCCACCCGCGGGCCCAGCTCCTGCTCGATCGCCTGCCAGTCGATGCCCTTCCACGCGGTGAAGGGATACTCGTTCGCCAGCAGGCTGCAGAGGCGCGAGAACGCCGCGCTCCAGCCGAGGCTGCCGAGGTCGGTGTGCCGCGGGCGGTCGAGCGTGAAGCCGGCGCCGAGCGCAGCGCAGACCAGCAGGGCGGCGGCGGCGCCCCGCGCTCTCCGTCTGCCGGCACCGCGCGCGGGCCGCCGGCCGCCGCGGACGCATGTCGTCGCGGGCCCGCCGCCCGCCTCGCCTGCCATGCTCGGTTGCCTCTCCATGTCTCGTCCGTGTCTCGCCCGCCGGTCGCAGGCGCCTCCGCTTATACACCACTCGCTCGCCGCCCACGCCGGCGCTCTTCGCCGCGGCACGGACCGTGGTAGGGTGAGCGCTCGATGCAGTGCTTCGGCATGTCCGCGCGGGCATGAGAGCCGTCCTCCCGGTCGATACTGCCGCTGCCGCGGGCCGCCGGCCCGTGCCGCGGGTGGGCGAGCTGCCGGACCCGGTGGCCCGCACCGGCGAGGTGGTGGTGGCCGTCGAAGCGGCGGGGCTCAATCGCGCCGACCTGATGCAGCTGGCCGGCCAGTACCCGCCGCCGCCAGGCGAGAGCGACGTGCCGGGGCTCGAGTGCGCCGGGCGGATCGCCGCCGTCGGCGAGAGCGTCGACCGCTGGAAGGTGGGCGCCCGGGTCATGGCGCTGCTGGCCGGCGGCGGCCAGGCGACGCGCGTGGCGGTGCCTGCCGGCCAGTTGCTGCCGCTGCCCGAGAACCTGTCCTTCGTCGAAGGCGGGGCGCTTCCCGAAGCCGGCCTCACCGCCTGGACCAACCTGGTCGCGGAGGGCGGCCTGGTGACCGGAGAGGTGGTGCTGATCACCGGTGCCACCGGCGGCGTCGGCAGCTTCGCGGCGCAGCTGGCGCGCGACCTCGGCGCGCGGGTCATCGCCGCGGGACGCGACCTGGGGCGGCTCGATCGCCTGCGGGAGCTCGGCATCGAAGAGCTGATGATCGATGACGACGAGCTGCCGGCGCGCCTGCGCGAGGCCACCGGCGGCAAGGGCGTGGACCTGGTGTTCGACCTGGTGAGCGGCGCCCGCCTGCCCGCCCACCTCGCGGCCTTGAAGAAGGGCGGCCGCCTGGTGCTCATGGGCATGCTCGCCGGCCGCCGCGCCGAGCTCGACCTCGAGTCGCTGCTGCGCCGGCGCCTGCGCATCATCGGCTCGGTGCTGCGCTCGCGCTCGCGCGACGAGAAGGCCCGCCTGGTCGCCGGGTTCGGCGCCTTCGCGGTGCCGCGCCTGCGGGCGGGGCGGCTGCGGCCGGTGATCGCTCGCGTGCTGCCGCTCGACGAGGCGCCGGCGGCCTACGCGGCGCTGGCGGACGGCGGCGGCTTCGGCAAGATCGTGCTCACGATGACCTGAGACGCTCCGGCTTGTAAATCTTTCAGAGGCGCGCGCGAGCCGCGAGCCGGCGGGTGCCCGACCGCCGTGGGCGCACCCCTCTCCACGGAGCGGCCGCGGCCCGCGGCCGTTCGCGGGCTCCCCCGGCCGTGGCATGCCCGTTGCTTTTCCCGGAGTGGTCGTATCGGGAGCTGCGAACACCTTACGACAACACAAGGAGGTCAGGGCAAATGAACTTGATCATCTGGCTCATCGTGGGCGGCTTGATCGGCTGGATCGCCAGCATCGTGATGCGTCATCCCGAGGGCGTCCTGATGGACGTCGTGGTGGGGATCGTCGGCGCCGTCCTGGCGGGGTTCCTGCTGTCGCCGGTCTTCGGCGTCAGCACGATCAACCAGGGCAATTTCAGCGCCGCCAGCCTGCTCGTCTCACTGCTCGGCTCCGTCGTCCTGCTGGCCATCGTCAATCTATTCCGCCGCGGAGCCGTGCGCTAGCCAACCGAGCCGCCGGCGCGCTCCAACCGGTGCGGGGGCCGCGGCGACGGCAAGATCGTCGCGGCACGCCGCGTCCCCATCGAGGCAACAAAACGCCACGCTGGCCGTATGGTGAGCGGGACCGCATCTGGGTTCGCGGTCCAAGGAGGAGACGCGCCCGATGCAAATCCACTCGGCACTCTTGTTGTCGGCCGGCGCCCTGGTGCTCGCCGCCACCGCCGGCGTCCATGCCGCCACGGCGGCCGGCGACCTCGATGCGCGCCGGCAGGCGCTCAGGGCCCTGCTCGACGAGCAATGGCAGCTCACGCTGAAGGCCAACCCGGAGTTCGCCTCCTTCCTGGGCGACAAGCGCTACAACGATCAGCTGAGCGACCTCTCGGCGGCAGGCGTCGAACGCCAGCTCGCCAAGGCGCGCGAGCTATTGCCCCGCTTCGAGGCCGTCGACACGACCGGCTTTCCGGAGCAGGAGGCGCTCGACCGGACGTTGATGGTGCGCAACCTGCGCGAAACGCTCGCCGGGGCGCGGTTCAAGAACTGGGAGATGCCGGTCAATCAGCTCAGCGGCATTCACCTCGACATGCCGCAGCTGGTCGCGGTGCTGACGTTCACCACCGCCAAGGACTACGACGACCTCGTCGCGCGCTACCGCCGGCTGCCGCCAGCCTTCGAGCAGACGGTCGAAAACATGCGCCGGGGCATGGCCGACGGCCTGATGCCGCCCAGGTTCCTGCTCGCCAAGGTCGCCGATCAGGCGGCGGCGGTCGCGGCGCAGAAACCCGAGGACACCGCCTTCGCGGAACCGCTGGGGAAGTTCCCGGCGGCGGTGCCCGCGGCCGAGCAGGAGCGCATCCGCGGGGCGATGATCGCCGCCATCCGCGACGACGTGCTGCCTGCCTACCGCCGGTTCGCGGACTTCGTCAAGATCGAATACGCGCCCAGGGGCCGTACCGAAGCCGGGACCTGGTCGCTGCCCGATGGTGCGGAGCGCTATGCCTTCGACGTCAAGACGAATACCACCACCGACCTGACTCCCGAGCAGATCCACCAGATCGGCTTGCGCCAGGTGGCCGAGATCGAACAGCAGATGATGGCGATCGCCACGCGGCTCGGCTACGCCGATCTCAAGAGCTTCAACACCAAGGTGCAGAGTGACCCCAGCCTCAGGGCCAAGTCGCGCGAGCAGGTCCTCGACCTCTATCGCGGCTTCATCGACGGGATGTATGCCAAGTTGCCGGGCTTGTTCGGCCGGCTGCCCAGGGCCAGGGTCGAGGTGGTCCCGGTCGAGGCCTTCCGGGAGAAGGAAGCGCCTGGCGCCAACTATCAGCCCGGGGCCCTCGACGGCAGCCGGCCCGGCCGCGTCCAGGTCAACACCTACGACCCGACCTCGCGCAAGACGATCTCGATGGAATCGACCGCCTATCACGAGGGCGTGCCCGGCCACCATCTGCAGGTCTCGATCGCGCAGGAGCTGCCCACCCTGCCACCGTTCCGGCAGAATGGCTTCTACACGGCTTTCGTCGAGGGCTGGGCGCTCTATTCAGAGCGTCTCGGCAAGGAGGTCGGGTTCTATACCAATCCCTACAACGACTATGGAAGGCTGCAGGACGAGATGCTGCGCGCCATCCGGCTGGTGGTCGATACCGGCTTCCACTACAAGCGCTGGAGCCGGGAACAGGTCGTCCAGTTCTTTCACGACCATTCGGCGACCGACGAGATCGAGGTGCAGAACGAGACCGACCGTTACATCGTCTGGCCGGGCCAGGCGCTGTCTTACAAGATCGGCCAGCTCAAGATGGTCGAGCTGCGCGAGCGGGCCCGCCAGCAGCTCGGCACGCGGTTCGACATCCGCGCTTTCCACGACGAGGTGCTCGGGGCCGGTGCGCTGCCGCTCGACGTGCTCGAGGCGCGTATCGACCGGTGGATCGCCAGGCAGAAAGACGCCGCGCCGCCGCACGCCGCCAAGAGCTGAAGCAGGCCCGGACGGGGCGGCCTCCGCGTCAGGTTTCGTCCAAGAGCGCCCGGCGGGCGGCGGCCAGGGTTTCCTCCCAGCCGCCGCGGTCGTTGGCCTCGACGAGGGCTTCGAGGTGCGCCAGCGCCTCGCGGGCGGCACGGTAGACCGCCGGCCGGTGGGGATTGAGCCGCTGGATGTCGAGATAGAGGTCGGCGTCATCGCCGAGCACCGAGCGGGCGGTGGCGGCCTGCCGCAAGAACGTGGTCGAGGCACAGTCGTGGAGCTCCGCGGGCGCGATCCCGCTGCGGCCGAGCGCGGCGCCGAAAAGCAAGCTGGTGAGATGGGCCAGGCCGAGCAGCCAGCCCATCAGGCGGTCATGGTGGAGAAGCGGCACCTCGACCAGCCGGGTGTAGGGATGGGACAGGAGAGGCTCGAGCTCGCGCCGATCGCTCCCCGGCTCGCCCTGGGCCGCCAGCACGAAGGTCAGCGGCTCGTACAGCGATTTGCCGGGTCCGAACATCGGGTGCAGGGCGACGACTCGCAGGCCGTCGCCGCGGGCCCGCTCCAGGACGGGTGCGAGCGGCGCCTTGATCGACGAGACCTCGACCAGCAGGGGGCCCGGCGACTGCCCGGATTCTCGATCCTGCGCCATCCTGGCGGCCAGGGCCGCGACCACCGCGGCGGTCTGGACCAGGGGCACGGCCACCAGCACCGCCGCGTAAGCATCCAGCCGCGGCACCTCGGCCAGGCTGGCGAACCGTCCGGGCCGCGACGGCAGGCCGGCGAAGGCCGGATCGAGCAGGTCGCAGCGATGGCCGGCAAGGCCGAAGAAACGATGGAACCAGCCGCCCATGGCGCCGGCGCCGCCGGCGATCAGCAGCCGCTCGCCGTGCTGCGCCCGCAACTCCACGCCGACCCGGTACTGGCGCTCGACCGAGCCGCGGATGATGGCGCGGAACACCGACTCGAGGACCTCCTCGGACACGCCGCAGCTGTCCGCATGCTGCCGCGCCCGCGCGAGCACCTGGTGCTCGACGTCGCGCACCACGATCGGAGCGCCGCGCTCGGCCTTGAGGCGGCCGATCTCGCCGGCGATCTCCATTCGCCGGCGCAGCAGCTCGAGCAAGGCGCGGTCGAGCTCGGCGATGGAATCGCGGAGGGGGGGGAGGAGATCCGCACCGGCGCTGGCGTCGTTTTCGGTCATTGGCAGCTGAGCCACGTTTTCGGCTGCCGACTGGACAGCAGCCGCGGCATTCTATGCCCTCGGTGGCGGCCGCTGCCGCGGGCGTCTCCGGCGGTCCGCCCCGCCAAGACGGCGCCGAGCGCCGCCATGGTAAGCTCGCCCCGCCCCTGGAGGAGCGATGGCCATGAGCTCAGAACCGATCGCGGGCGGGACCGGCACGGCCGCGCCTGCCGCTGCTCCTGCGGTGCCGTATCCAACCGCGTTCTTCGGCCACCCGCGCGGCCTCGCGACCCTCTTCTTCACGGAGTTCTGGGAGCGCTTCAGCTACTACGGCATTCAGGCGCTGCTCGTCCTGTTCGCGACCGCCAGCGTGAGCCGCGGCGGGCTCGGTCTCAGCGTTGCCCAGGGCACGGCCATCTATGGCCTCTACAGCGGAG